>JAJXSV010000079.1 GCA_021784375.1 Actinomycetes bacterium
CCCGGTGGGCACCGCTGCGCCAGCAGATGACCCGCGTGATGCGATGTGTCGGAGCTCCGCCTGTGTCAGACTTGCCGCATCCGGGGACCCGCACGGGCCTCGAGATGGGAGTCCACCATGTCCGACACCTCGCGTCTCTACGGCGGCGCCTCGCAGGGCCGCATCACCATCTCCGATCTCGCGGAGGCGAAGTCACGCGGCGAGCGTTGGCCAATGCTCACGGCGTACGACGCCACGACTGCCGACATCTTCGATGCGGCCGGTGTGCCGGTGCTGCTGGTGGGCGATTCCGCTGCCACCGTCATCTACGGATACGACAACACCATCCCCGTGACCGTGGATGAGTTGGTGCCCTTGGTGCGCGCGGTGGTACGCGGGTCGAAGCGCGCGATGGTGATCGCCGACCTGCCCTTCGGCTCCTATCAATCATCGATCGCACAGGCGATGGAGACCGCTGCGCGGTTCATGAAGGATGGCATGGCGCATGGGGTGAAGCTCGAAGGTGGGGCCCGCGTCCTCCCACAGGTGCGGGCCATGACGGAGGCCGGCGTCCCGGTGATGGCGCACCTCGGGCTCACCCCGCAATCGGTGCACCAGTTCGGTGGCTACAGGGTGCAGGGTCGCGGCGATGCCGGCGATCGCATCGTCGAGGACGCACTGGCACTGCAGGACGCGGGCGCGTTCTCGTTGGTACTGGAAGTGGTGCCTGCAGAGCTCGCCACCCGGGTCACGAATGCACTGCACATTCCTGTCATCGGCATAGGCGCGGGCAACGGAACGGATGCGCAGGTCCTCGTCTGGCACGACCTCGTCGGCATGACACGCGGACACACTGCGAAATTTGTTCGCGAATATTCGCGCGTCTCGGATGTCATCGCAGATGCGGTGCAGCGATGGGCTGACGATGTCGCGAGTGGCGCGTACCCCGACGAGTCGCACACCTACCACTGACGCAATCACTCCAGCGACCTCCGCTTTGCCCATTGTTTCCAACAGGTTTTCGCTTTCGCTGATTGCGTGTCTTCGGTCGACGCCCTGGTGCGGCGGTTGCAGTTGCGATGGATGCGCGATGATGCATGACCCAACGCACAACCAATGTGCGCGCACTTCGCAATCCGACACTCCGAGGCGAGGCTCGCGGAATGCTTCGCAAATTCCGATCGATGTGTCATCGTTTGCTTAGTCGCCCTATGTCGGGGGCGCCAAGTTTCTGGAGGACATATGGCAGTGGCTAAGAAGGCTGCTCCGAAGAAGGCCGTCGCCAAGAAGGCCGTCGCGAAGAAGGCTGCACCGAAGAAGGCCGCAGTCAAGAAGGTTGCCGCCAAGAAGGCTGCACCCAAGAAGGCAGTTGCCAAGAAGGCTGCACCGAAGAAGGCTGCTGCTCCGAAGAAGGCCGCCGTCAAGAAGGCTGCACCGAAGAAGGCTGCTGCTCCGAAGAAGGCCGCCGTCAAGAAGGCTGCACCGAAGAAGGCTGCTGCTCCGAAGAAGGCCGCTGCCAAGAAGGTCGTCAAGGCCGCTGCTCCGAAGAAGGCCGTTGCCAAGAAGGCCGCCCCGAAGAAGGCTGTTGCCAAGAAGGCCGTTGCCGCGAAGTAGGCAACCGAATCAAGGCTCTCGAGGGCCCGCGTCATGACGGCGCGGGCCCTCGCATTTGTACACTGCACGACATGCCCTTGGTTCCTGGAGTCGTCTCCCCCCGCCGTGCCGTGCCGACCTCGATCCGCCGCCCCGAGTACGTCGACCAACCTTCGCCCGCGCCGTACACCGGGGGCTGGATCCAATCGCCTGAGACGATCGACGCCATGCGCATCGCGGGCGGCATCGCGGCACGCGCCATGGCCGAGGCGGCGGCACTGGTCGCCCCCGGGGTGACGACCGATGAACTCGATCGGGTGGCCCACATGTACATGTGCGACCATGGCGCATACCCCTCGACGCTCGGCTATCGCGGCTTCCCCAAGAGCATCTGCACCTCCATCAACGAGGTCATCTGCCATGGCATCCCGGACACGACCAGGCTCCAGGACGGCGACATCGTCAACATCGACATCACCGCCTTCATCGGGGGTGTGCACGGGGACACCGACGCGACCTACCTATGCGGTGACGTCGACGAGGAGTCCAGGCTGCTGGTCGAGCGCACCGAGGAGTCCCTGCGTCGCGCCATCGCCGTGGTGCGTCCCGGGCGTCCGCTGAGCGTCATCGGGCGCGTCATCGAGGCCTACGCGGCGCGCTTCGGCTACGGCGTGGTGCGCGACTTCACCGGCCACGGCATCTGCTCCGCCTTCCACAACGGCCTGGTCGTGCCGCACTTCGACGACGAGCGCTACGACACCATCATGGAAGCGGGCATGACGTTCACCATCGAGCCCATGCTGACGCTCGGCACCTACCAGTGGGATCTCTGGGCGGACGACTGGACGGTCGTGACCAAGGACCGGAAGCGCTCGGCCCAGTTTGAACATACGCTCGTAGTCACCGAGACCGGAGCGGAGATCCTGACCCTGCCATGACCACGACACTGTGCATCGACATCGGTGGTAGCGGCCTCAAGGCCGCCCTCTGCAGCCTTGACGGCACCATGATCAGCGAGCGCGTGAAGGTGAAGACGCCCTACCCCTGCCCGCCGGAACGACTGGTGAGCAGCCTGCTCAACCTGGTCCAGGACCTTGGCGACTACGACCGGGTGTCGGTCGGGTTCCCAGGGCTCGTGCGCAACGGGGTGGTGAGCAACATCCCCTCGCTGTCTCGGCGCTCCTATGCCGGCGAGACGGACCCCAAGCTGGTCGAGCGCTGGCACGGATTCGACCTCCAACAGGCCCTGCAGGAGGCATTCGACAAGCCCCTCCGCTTGGCGAACGACGCGGACGTGCAGGGTGCGGCCGTGGTTGAGGGCCACGGCTTCGAATTCGTGATGACCTTGGGTACCGGCATCGGCACCGCCGTCTTCCAGGATGGCAAGCTCATCCCCCACCTCGAGTTGTCACATGCGCTCTACCGGACGGACACCGATTTCGATGCCGCCATCGGGAACTCGGCCCGCAAGGAGATCGGGAACGATCGCTGGGTGACGCGCGTGCTCAAGGCGATCGCGATCTTCGACGCCTTCCTGTTCTTCGATCAGTGTCACATCGGAGGCGGGAATGCGGTCCGGCTCGCGGAGGTCGATCTGCCGCCGCGTTGCCGTCTCGTCTCCAACACCGCGGGTCTGCTCGGTGGCGTGCGCCTGTGGGAGCACACCAACTAGGTCGTCCGTCTCGCCCGCTGGGCACGGGATGAGCGCCGCCTCGTGGCTAAACTTCCGGCATGACGCGCTGGCTCTCACATGATGAGCAGGTCCTTTGGCGGTCCTGGCTCACGGCCATCACGCTTGTGCCTGAGGTGCTCGGGCGAGACCTGCAGGAAGCCCATGGACTCACCTTGGCCGACTACGACATCCTCGTGCGCCTCTCGGAGTCCGGCGACCACGCCCTGCGCATGAGCGAACTCGCGCACAAGACGCTCGTCTCACGCTCACGCCTGACCCATCAGGTCGATCGCATGGAGCGTGCGGGACTGGTGCTCCGGCAGGTGTGCGAGGAGGACGGGCGAGGGTTGCGTGCAGTCATGACGGACACGGGCTGGCAACTGCTGCAGACAGCAGCGCGGGACCACGTCGAGTCGGTGCGCCGTCGCTTGGTCGATGTACTGACCCCCGAGGAGTTCAAGGCCCTGGGCGAGGCCTCGGCGAAGCTGGTGGAGGCACTGGGCGCAACCGTCGAGATCCCGAATCCGTGACGGTTCGGCTGCCCTTCCGCATCGATCACCGGCTCGAGGTTCGCGACGGTGCGGGCACGCTCGCTCGCGCAGGCACGATCTCGACCCCGCACGGCGACATCCCGACGCCTGCCTTCATCCCGGTCGGCACCAAGGCCACGGTGAAGTCCGTCCTGCCCGAGGCCATGGCCGACCTCGGCGCCCGGGCCATCCTGGCAAACGCCTATCACCTGTACCTGCAGCCCGGCCCGGACATCGTCGATGCCGCCGGCGGGCTGTCGAAGTTCATGAACTGGCCCGGCCCCACCTTCACGGACAGCGGTGGCTTCCAGGTGCTGTCGCTCGGGGTGGGCTTCAAGAAGGTCCTCGCGATGGACGTGGAGGGGCGCGAGGACGACGAGGTCATGGCCGAGGGCAAGGACCGTCTCGCGCATGTCGACGAGGACGGCGTGACCTTCAAGTCGCATATCGACGGCTCCATGCACCGCTTCACCCCCGAGGTGTCGATGCAGGTGCAACATCAGCTCGGCGCTGACATCATGTTCGCCTTCGACGAGTGCACGACGCTCATGAACACCCGTGGCTACCAGGAGCGATCCCTCAACCGCACCCTCGCCTGGGCTCGGCGCTGCGTCACGGAGCATGAGCGACTCACTGGGGAACGAACCTGCAGGCCCTATCAAGGGCTGTTCGGCGTGGTGCAGGGGGCGCAGCATGAGGACCTCCGACGCAAGGCGGCACGCGACCTGGCCGCCATGGGCTTCGACGGCTTCGGGATCGGCGGGGCGCTGGAGAAGCACCGACTCGGCACCATCGTGCGCTGGGTCAGCGAGGAACTCCCCGAGGACCGTCCGCGCCACCTGCTCGGCATCGGGGAGCCCGAGGATTTCTTCACTGCGATCGAGGCCGGCGTCGACACCTTCGATTGCGTGAGCGCGTCGCGGGTGGCGCGCAACAGCGCCGTGTACACACGGACCGGCCGCTTCAACCTGATGGCCGCGGCGCATCGGCGATCCTTCGTGCCCATCGAGGAGGACTGCGCCTGCTACACGTGCACCCACTACACGCGGGCCTACCTCCACCACCTGCTGCACAGCAGGGAGATGCTCGCCGCGACCCTGGCGACGATCCACAACGAGCACTTCATCGTCGGGCTGGTGTCGAGCATCCGCAGCGCGATCATCGACGGCACCTACTGGGATCTGCGCGCCGAGTTCCTCGGCCGCTACGTCAGGCCGGGAGCGGCACCAGCGCGCATTGCCAGGTGACGGAGGTCCGCCCAGACGACCCTGCAGGGCCCGGGCAGGCATCGGGTGGTGGGCAGCAAGCTCAGACCCAGGGCACGTATGTGTGCTCGTGGCGCTTGAGCCAGTTGATCACGCGGTAGGTCACGGGCAGCATCAACACCTCGACGCCCACCTTGTAGAAGTAGCCGGTGAGCACGTAGTTCGCGAACTCCGCGCCGGTGATCACGCCGAAGAAGGCGACGGTGCAGAAGATGAAGGTGTCGGTCAGCTCCCCGACCGCCGTGGATGACACCAGGCGCAGCCACAGCTTCGGTTCCCTCGTCCGCGCCTTGATCTTCACCAGGACCAGGGAGTTCAGCAGCTCGCCGAACAGGAATGCCGTGAGGCTGGCCCCCACGATGCGCGGGATGAAGCCCACGACCGACGCGTACGTGTCCGCCGGGATGCCACCGGGTGCTGCCGGCAGCTCCGTCACAACCCAGAAGCAGAGGGCGGCGACGAGTTGCAGGAGCATGGCCGTGTAGATGGCTCGCCGGGAGTTCCTGAAGCCGTAGATCTCGGCCAGGATGTCGTCGACGATGTACGTCATCGGGAAGAGGATCGCGCCACCGTCGAACACGAGCGGCCCGATCTGGATGAGTTTCACGGCTCCGATGTTCGAGATGAGCAGCAGCGCGCAGAAGACAGCGACCACCGTCGCGTAGTACGTGTGCTCCTTGCGCGAATTCGTTGCGATGGCTTCGCTGGTTGCGGCGTCGAGTGTCACATGGCGAAGTGAAGCAGGGCAGCGGCGGATCCGCACCTACCTGCCGCAGTCACCTTCGCCACTGCCCGCCTGGGTGTGTGCGCGGCGCTTCCCGGTCCCCTCCCCGCCCGGGTCTACGCTCGAACGGAGCTCCGAAGGGGGTACGAGGTGGCGTCCATCAGCGTCAGGGATCTCACAGTGGAGCGCGGACCCAACGTGGTGCTCGCGGGCTTCAGTGTTGACATCGAACCCGGTCGGCTGACCGGCTTGGTCGGGCCCAGTGGCGGCGGCAAGACGACGCTCATGCGCTCGATCGTCGGCGTGCAGCGCATCGTCTCCGGGGAGGTCACCGTGCTCGGCGAGCCCGCCGGGAGCATGTCGCTGCGGCACAAGGTCGGCTACCTCACGCAGTCGCCATCGGTCTACGGCGATCTCACGGTGCGCGAGAACCTCGAGTACTTCGCGCAGGTGCTGGGTGTCGATGCCACGCGCATCCCCCTGGTCATCGACACCGTGGAGTTGAACCACCGCGCAAGCGCACGGGTCTCCTCGCTCTCGGGAGGTGAGCGCTCGCGCTGCTCCCTCGGCATCGCGCTCCTCGGCCAACCACCGGTGCTCGTGCTCGATGAGCCCACGGTCGGACTCGATCCTGTGCTCCGGCGCGACCTGTGGGCGCTCTTCCGCCGTCTCGCGGACGCGGGGAACACGGTGCTCGTGTCCAGCCATGTCATGGACGAGGCCGAGCGGTGCGACCATCTGCTCCTCCTCCGTGACGGCAGACTGCTTGCGGACGAGGGAATCCCCTCGCTGCTCGCACGCACGCACACCACCAACGTGGAACAGGCGTTCCTCGCCCTCATCGACGGAGCTGCGGCATGAACCGGACCATCGGCACCGCGACCCGCGTCCTCAAGCAACTGCGGCACGACCATCGCACCATGGCCCTGCTCATGATGGTCCCCGTGCTGCTCATGGCGCTGATCTCGTGGATCTTCCCGAAGCCCGTGTTCGACCACATCGGGCTGGCCATGCTCGGCATCTTCCCCTTCATCACCATGTTCCTCGTGACGAGCATCTCGACGCTCCGCGAACGGCAGTCGGGCACGCTGGAGCGACTGCTTTCGATGCCACTGCGCAAATTCGACTTCATCATCGGGTACCAGCTTGCCTTCGCCGTGCTTTCGCTCGTGCAATCGGTCCTGGCAGTCGGAGTGGCCGTGTGGCTGCTCGACCTGCAGTTCTCGGGGCCCAAGTGGATGGCGATCCTCGTCGCCATGTCGGTGGCGCAACTCGGCACCGCGCTGGGGCTGGCCCTCAGCGCCCTGGCACAGACCGAGTTCCAGGCCGTGCAGTTCCTGCCTGCCGTGATCATCCCGCAACTCTTCCTCTGCGGACTGGCCATCCCCCGCGACCAACTCAACGACGTGCTGCGCCCGATCAGTGACGTGCTGCCGCTCTCGTACGCGGTCGACGTGCTCAACGGCGTGTCCGACGAGCCCACGTTGTCCAGCCAGACCTGGGAGAAGTTCGGCGTCATCTGGGCCTTCGTGGTCGGGTTCATCGTCATCGGCTCGCTCACGCTCAAGCGGCGAAGCATCTGAGCCGCCTGCACCCGCCATTGCCCGGTGACCCAGGCCCGCGCTCAGCAGCGGCCGGGCCGCGGGCCACCGGCCCGAAATCCTGCCGTGCAATGATGCCGCCATGACGCGCAACCTCGTGTTGATGGGCTCCGGCGAGACCAGCCCCACCATGGTCACGACGCACAAGCGCCTGCTCGTCGATGTGCCGGTCACAACCGGCGCGGCCATCACCCTGGACACGCCGTATGGCTTCCAGGAGAACGCGGATGAGCTCACCGACCGCGTACAGCGCTACTTCCTCGAATCGGTCGGCCGCAACGTCGATGCGGCCACCCTGCGATCGGTCAGCGTTCCCGCTGCGACCGTCGCCACCGCCATCGAGTCGCTCCGCCGTGCCCACTGGGTGTTCGCGGGTCCGGGGAGCCCTTCCTACGCCCTGCGGGTGTGGCGGGAGACCGGTGCCACCGCCGCCTTCGAGGCGGTGCTCTCGCGCGGCAGCGTCGTCTTCGCCTCGGCGGCCGCGCTGACGGCCGGCGCATTCACCATGCCGGTGTACGAGATCTACAAGGTGGGTGAGGACCCGCGGTGGTTGCAGGGCCTCGACTTCCTCGGCCACGCCACCGGGTTAAGGGCTGCTGTCATCCCGCACTTCGACAATGCCGAGGGCGGTACGCATGACACGCGCTTCTGCTATGTCGGGGAGCGACGGCTCGCCCTGCTCGAATCCCAGTTGCCCGACGATTGCTTCGTGCTCGGCATCGATGAGCACAGTGGGGTGCGGATCGACCTCGACGCGCAACGTGTCCATGTGTTCGGCCGTGGCGGGATGACGGTGCGCATGGGCGGGCGCATGTGGGTCGTGCCCGCAGGGAGCGAGGTCTCTGTCGCTGAAGTGGCCGACCGCGCTGGCACACGACTGACGACCTCGGAGACCTCGATACCGACGGTCTGGGATGACACCCAGGTGCACTCACTGCTCGACGAGGGCCGCGTGAAGGATGCCGTCGACGCGCTCCTCGCGCTTGACGGTGTGGACCGCGATGCCAGCACCCGGGCGGCCGTGCACTCGCTGATCCTGCACCTGGGGCAGGTGGCGGCCAGCCCCAGCGTCGACATCGTCGGCATCGTCGGCCCCTACATCGAGGCCCTGCTCGCCGCACGTGCGTCTGCGCGCAGCCACGGCTTCTGGGCGGAGGCGGACGAGATCCGCGCCCGCCTCAACGACCTGCGTGTCACCATCGTCGACCGGCCCGACGGCTCCAGCTGGAGCATCGGCTGAGGCCCGTCAGGCGACGGCGACGTCCTCGCACATGTGCAGGAGCGTCGACACCGTCGTCAGGTTGCGAGCGGTGCCACCTCCGAAGCGCAGCAGGTCTGCGGCGAGCCGGCTCCGCGCGAACCCATTGGGGGTGTGCAGGTAGATCACGCGACCGGCGCGAACGGCCCTGTCGGTGGATGCAGAGCCGGAGGCGAGCGCGGTCGACCGCGTCAACGCCGTCTCGGCATCGGACGCCTGCGCGTGCACGATGAGGTGCACGGCGGTGGCGGCCTCACCCCGGAACGGCACCCCGGCAACCGCGGCCTGCAACTCTGCGCGTGGGACCACGACGATCGGCACCTGCAGGCTGAATCGCTGGGCGAGGACACGGTGCACGAGCAGGCCGATCGAATCCGGTGCGGCGCCATCCACGGCGGTGCACACGATGTTGCCCGTCTGGATGTAGGTGCGCACGTCGTGCAGCCCTGCTTCCGAGAGCGCGGCACGCAATTCGGCCATGGGCAAGGGGTTGCGGCCCCCAAGGTTGACCCCGCGCAGCAGAACCACGCACGCCTGCGCACCGCCCATTGATCAACCTCCGTCGCAGCATTGTGCCGCGCAGATGCGTCGCTGTCTGCCCCCCGCGACTCGTAGCGAGGCAATCCTGCGCCGGAGTGAGCGTCCGCCGTGCGCCTGCTGGCGCCACAACCTACGCGCGCGTAACTTGGGGCCCTGCCGCGATCCGTGGGTCCAGTGCTCGCGGGCGGCTTCGAAGGGGAATCGGCAATGGCGCAGGATCGACCGTGGCTGGCCCACTACGCGCCGGACGTTCCCGCCGATGCCACGATCCCCGATGGATCCCTGTTCGACATCCTGGTCAATGCGGCAAGGGTCGATCCGGGTCGCGTGGCCCTTGCCCATGG
>JAJXSV010000002.1 GCA_021784375.1 Actinomycetes bacterium
CGGTCCGGAGAGCGCGAGGAAGCTGAGGATCTGCCGACTGCCGACGAGGCTGGCGTGGCGCCCCACCAACTCATGGACGATCGTCCGGCCCAGCCAGGCCTGCATGGCCGCGCCCAGCGCGATGGCTGCGGCCACGATGATGACCACGCGCGCGGCCTGATGCGAATCCATGAGGGAATGCGCATTGTTCGCGAAGGAGCCCACGAACACGGCCGGGAGCAGCTTGGGCCCGTACTGGTACAGCAGGGCGAAGGCCAGCCCCGCTGAGGGCCAGATGGGGGAGGCCAACCCGGTGCCCTGCGGCACCAGCAGCGCGATCGCACCGACCGCCCAATAGACCAGGGCGACCGCGAGGTTGGCGGTCAGCACACCCGGCGTTGTCTCAGTCAGCCGCTTGAGGACGCTCCCGCCAGGGCGTTCACTCACAAGCACGTCTCTTCCCCATCGTGCCGTCCCCGAGGGCGCGCTGGCCTAGCTGCCGCTGAAGGTGGCGATGGCGTTGAGGACCGCGGGCCCCAGCACGATGATGAAGACGCCGGGCAGGAAGCACAGCAGCAACGGGAAGAGGATCTTCACACTGATCTGCTGCGCACGTTCACGGGCGAGTGTCTGCCGCGCCTCGCGCATGGCACGAGCCTGCTCCTGGAGCATGTCGGAGACGGTGATGCCGGCCTGGTCGGCACGCACCATGGCATGCGCGAAGCGGATGAGGTCGGCCTGCTTCGTGCGCTCGGCGAGCGCAGTGAAGGCGTCGATGCGGGAGAGTCCGAACTGCATCTCCTGGAGCACGCGCGAGAACTCGGCGGCGACCGCCCCCCGCTGCACGCGCGAGACCTCCTGCAACCCGCTCGTGAAGCCGAGGCCGGCTCGCACGCAGAGCTGCAGCAGGTCCAGGGCCTCCGGCAACTGCCAGCCGATCTTCTTGGTGCGGGTCGCGATCTGGCGGTTCAGCCAGATGTCCGGACCCAGGAACATGAGTGCCACCATGACGATGGCGAAGCTCCAGGGCATGAGGCCGGCAGAGGCGCTGAAGGGGCCGATGACCAAGCCGACCGCCAGGCCCACGAGCTTGATGACCTGGAACCGCACCAACGGACCGGAGCCCGTGTAGCCGGCCATGCTCAACCGCAGCTCGACCTTGGCCCGCGTCTTGGCCGTCATGGAGGCGCGCAGGATGAAATCGAGCAGGCTGCGCGCCACGTCCTCGACGCCGACGTGTACGGCGAAGCCGCCCGAGAATCGACGCACCAGTTCCTTGTAGGCGGTGCGCGTGGAGATCTCGCGATACTGCTGCACGCTGCCGATGACCGACAGCACGAGCGCCAGGCCGACGATGGTCCAGAGGACCGCGAGCCAGGTGGGACCGAGGAGTTTGATGGCTGTCACTGCTACTCCATGTTCACCATTGCGCGGACCCACATGAGACCGGCGACCACCAGCGCCACCGTCGTGAACAGCATCGCTCGCCCGTTCGCGGTGGTCCACAGGACCTGCACGTACTCACGGCGAGTGAGCAGCAGCATGAGGAACACTCCGATGGGCAGCGCCACCAGCACATTGGCGGACATGCGTCCCTCGCTCGATACGGCGCGCACCTCCTGGCGGATCGTCTCGCGACCGCGGATGGTGTCCGCGACCAGGTCGAGCACGGAGGCCAGGTTGCCGCCGACCTTGCGCTGGATGCCGATGGCGACGACGACCCACTGCATGTCCTGGCTCTTCATGCGCTCCGCGACCTCGGCCAGTGCCTCGTCGGGTTGCACGCCCATGGCGATCTCCGTGCTGGCACGGCGCAGTTGACGTTCGACTTCGCCCTCGCCCTCGCTGGAGACCGCCTCGATGCCGCGCTGCAGTGAGAGGCCCGCGCGCAGCGAACTCGCCAGCATCATGAGGAAGTCCGGGAGTGAACGCTCGAAACTCGTCTGCCGCGACTTGGTGGTGTTGCGGATGATCAGCCACGTGCCCATGACGAGGAACAGGGTGGCCCAGAACAGGGCAAGCCCGTAGGAGCCGGTGAAGCTGGCGAAGAGCACGGTGAGGATCGCGTCGGCCGCGATGTAGGCGACCACACCGCGGGCCGGGCTCAGCTTGATGCCCGCCAACTCGAGGAATCCGTTGATGCGCTCCTCGAGCACAGCGCGGTCGACCGCCAGGGCGGCCCAGCGCTTGCGCACGTAGTTGCCGGCCCTCGTGCCCTCCGTGACTGCAGCCTTCGGCTCAACGGAGTAGCGCAACACCATCTGCCGGTTCAGGGCGGCGTGATGCACCCGCTTGGCTTCCCTCAGCGCGTACCAGAGGATGCCCACGGCGATGAGCGTGGCCAATACGACGAAGAGTTTCATCGGCGCCTCTGGAACAGCGTCGGCGAGACGTCCACGCCATGCTCGCGCAGGTCCTCGAGGCAGCGCGGCACGATGCCCGTGGGCCGCAACTCGCCGCGCACCTGCGACGAGGGGGCATGGGGGTCGTACTCGAACTCGAAGATGGAGTCCATCTGGATGGTTTCGCCTTCGAGCCCGCTGACCTCGGAGATGCCGAGGATGCGACGGGAGCCATCGCGCAGGCGTGCCTGCTGGACCACGATGTGGATGGCCGCCGAGATCTGCTCGCGGATGGCCCACACCGGCATGTCGTAACCGGTCATCATGACCATCGTCTCCAGGCGGCGCAGGGCGTCGCGCGGCGAGTTCGCGTGCACGGTCGACAGGGAACCGTCGTGGCCGGTGTTCATGGCCTGCAACATGTCCAATGCAGCCGCGTCACGCACCTCACCCACCACGATGCGGTCAGGGCGCATGCGCAGCGCATTGCGCACCAACTCGCGGATGGTGATGCCACCGATGCCCTCGATGTTCGGAGGGCGGGATTCGAGGCGGATGACGTGGCGCTGCTTGAGCTGCAACTCCACCGCATCCTCGATCGTGATGATGCGCTCCGAGTCCGGGATGAATCCGCTGATGATGTTCAGCGTGGTCGTCTTGCCGGAGCCGGTACCACCGCTGATGAGCACGTTGCGGCGACCGCGCACGACCGCGTCGAGGAACGACACGGCGTCGTTCGTGAGGGTGCCGAAGGAGAGCAGGTCCTTGATGGACATGGCTTCCTTCGAGAACTTGCGGATGGTGAGCGTTGAGCCATCGACCGCGATGGGCCGGATCACCGCGTTCACACGCGAGCCGTCGGGCAGGCGGGCGTCCACCATGGGGCTCGACTCGTCAACGCGACGACCCACCTGGGACACGATGCGGTCGATGATCTCGCGCAGGTGGCGTTCGCTGGCGAAGCGCGCGTTCACCGGCTCGATGACACCATTTCGCTCGACGAATATCGCGTCATAGGCGTTGACCATGATCTCGGTGCAGGTGCGGTCACGGAGCAGTGGCTCGAGCGGCCCCAGGCCCAGGGTGTCGTCGATGATCTCCTGCACGATGCGTGAACGATCGCTGCTGGAGAGGTCGGCTCGTTGGCTGGGCAGGATCTCACCGAGCACCTCGAACACAGTCTCGGAGAGCGAGTCGCGATCGATGTCGGACGAGTACAGGCGGGCGCCCAGGCGGTCGACCAGCTTGCTGTGCACCTGGCGCTTGTACTGCTCGCGCAGGTCGAAGTGTTCCTCGACCGGGCGTTCGACACCGGCGACGCGAGCGCCGGTGGTGCCGCTGACCTGGCCGAGGCGATCGGCAAGGCTCATGGCTTACTCCGGAACTTGGACCACAGCGAAGGCCGCATGTCCGATCGCTGCACCGGCGCGCCGGCCTCCTGCACGGCCAGGGCGACGATGGCGCGGCTCACCGGATGATCGGGGTTGTCAGCGACCAGGGTCGTGCCGGTGTTCAAGGTCGCCGGCACGTCGCGGCTCGACGGGATGGCCACGGAGATGGGGACACCGAGGACCTCCTCGACATCCGCCTGGCCCAGTCCGACGTCGGTGCCGGCACGGTTCAGCGCCACATGCCAACGGGAACGCGGGTAGCCGAGCGCGTCGAGCGTCTCCATGGCCACCTTGATGTTCTTCAGCGACGGCAGGTCGAGCGTGGTCACCAGGATGTACGAGTCCGCCTTCTCGAAGCTGCGCAAGGTGACCTCGGAGAACGACGGGGGAGTGTCGAGAACCACGAACGAGTACATGCTGCGCAGGACATCGATGACGTTCATCGCGATGTCCGGCGTCACGAACTCCGCCTCTGCCGGCTTGGAGGGCGCGAGCAGTGCGTCGAGGTTGTCGGCATACGGCGTCACGAGCGAACGCACGTGTGTCTCGTCGAGTTCACCCTGGTAGCTCACCGCGCGGCTGATGGTGGTGGCCGGATCGAGCTTGAGGAAGATGGCGACGTCACCGAAGTCCAGGTCCAGGTCGACGATGCACACGCGACCCTTGCCGAGCTTCGCCAGCGACTCCGCGAGGTTGGTTGCGATCGTGGTCTTGCCACAGCCGCCCTTGGCCCCGAAGACCATGATGACCTTGCCGGCCTCCACGTCGATCTGCGCACCCATGGCGCCGCGCAGTTGCTGCGAGAAGTTCTGTGAACGTCGCACCGCCGCCGTGATGCCCTCGACGTCATCGATCGACACCACATCGCGGATCCCGGAACGGAGCGCCGCTGTGACGAGTTCGGTGTCGATGCGCTCGCGCATCATCACGATGCCCAGGTCAGGGCGGGTGAGTCGGTAGCGGTCGGCCACGGCCGACGCCACCGGCATCGTCACCTCGGGTGCGATGACCGCCAGGATCTCGTCAGGATGCGTGTCGAGATGGCTGTGCAGCGCCTGCGCGCTGGTGACGACCTCGGCATCGCTGGAGAGCAGAACGCGGTAGCGCTCGGGATCGACTCTCGGGCTTCCCAATACGACAGTCATTACTGTGCTCCCACCGTGGCTGCGTGCAACGCGAGGTACAAACTGTTGCCGTTGATGGCTTGGATCAGTCGAGGCGCGGAGTCCTGCGGGATGGCGACCGTGATGAGGCCCGGGGCGCCATCGACGGAACCGGTGCCCATGGCACTCACGTTGTTCACTGCCAGGACGAGCAGGTCGTTGAACACGATCTGCACGGCCGGTGTCGCAGGAGTGCCGCCCTTGCTGTCGAGCAGGACCACATGGTCACCCGGGGCCAGGAAGGGGCCGAGGCGGTTGGCCGCGGGCATCGGGAACGACACCGCGACCATGCCGGTCGGGATGGGGAGGATGCGGTTCACTTCTGCGGTCTGCAGGAAGTCGCCACTGAAGAGCAGGCGTCCAGCAGGCAGGTCGCGTCCCGCGACGAAGTTCGAGTTCACCGCGACGCCAGGCTTCAGGATGTCACCGACCGCGAACTTGGCAGGTATGTCAACCGTGCCGATGAGCTTCTGACTCACCGCGTTCGCGTAGGAGGTGCCTGCAGGAACGATGGCATTGGTCTCGAGCACGCTGACCTTCTCGAGGCCGGACATCACATGCTGCTCTGCGTTCTGCAGGTATATGTAACTCGCTACGCCGGTGGCAGTAGCGAGCACGATGGCAACCATGATCAGTGCTACGACGCGTTTCATATTTGCATCCTAGGGTTGGGTGTTGGCTTCGCACGGAGCCCCGCCGCGCGAAGTGGTCGTGCTATTGCGTGAAGACACATAGCCACGTCGCAGTGGCAGAGATGCTGTTCTTCTCTCCCGGCAGCCAAGCGACCGGAGTGAGCCACTTGAACGGCATCTTCACATTGACCTGAGCGGTTGCCGTCTCAACCGAGGTCGCGGTGTCCGGCGGGCAGTAGCTCAACACCGTGACGGTCGCTGCCGTTGACGAGCCGGCCATGCCCTGGATGCCGGTGCCGGATGCCGTTGACCCAGCGACCTTGATCGCGGTCTGGGTGTCGGTGAGACCCGTCGAGGTGGCTCGGATGGCGAGGGACTGCGCTCCCACGGAAGCCGCGTGGGCCAGCGAATTCTGCACGAACATGGCGCGGCCGAAGTCGACGATGCCGAGCAGCACGAGCAACAGCACTGGCATCACCAGCGCGAATTCGACGGCTACCGCGCCGCGCTCTCTCCGCCTCATTGCAGCACCTGGATTCCGTTGATGTACTCACTATTCCCCGCGAACTTCAGCGAGGCTGCGTCCCAGGTCCCGAAGAGACAGAGCGCTTGGTTGAGGCACTTGTCCGGTAGGTTCGCCGGCATCGTGGGAGCCCACTTGCCATTCCCGATCTTGTAGTTGCTCAAGTGGAACTTGGCGAATGCCACGATGCGGATGTTCCAGCAGTCATTCGCCTGGATGCACGAATTCACCGGGTCGGTGAAATCGCCGGCAAGTGCAACTGGCCATCCATCTAGTGAATTGACCCAAGCGGCCAACGCAGCGCCCAGTGCTGGACCCACGCAGGTATTGGAGATCAAAGAACCGGTCACCTGAACCGAGTTCAGCAGGAGCTTCACGGTCGATCCGCAGGTTGGTGGTCCAGGCAGCGTGCTCGTGTCGAGGCCGAGCAGATACGGGGAGGAGTACTGGTACACCGTGGATGCCGGCGAGTAGGCGGCCCCCCAGTTGGCGGTCTCGGAGGTCACCGTACGCGACCCACCACCGCCGCCTTCGGATGTCGCCTCGCTCATCAGGACGGAAGTGCCACTCGTGTCCCATTGCCATGCGGGCGCCACGAAGGGCGTCACGGTGCTCCCCAGGTACGCGTTCAGCCACGTCGCCTGACCACAATCCGAGTAGGTCTTGTCTCCCATGACCGGCATGAACGCCCGTACTGGCTGGGCGGCTTGCAGGACCACCCGAACGTATGGCCTCACCTTGTTCAGGCAGATAGCGGAGGTCGACGGTTTGGCCACGCCGACGTTGGGGTCCGAAGCCCCCGTAGCGCCCCAGCAACTGGCGGTGAGATCGTCGGAGGCCGTCCCCGCGAGGCGCGCGGGCGCAGTCGAGGTGTCTACGCAGACTGCCACCACGCGCTCGAGGCCACCGTCCGCATTGGCGGACGCGACTGCCGCCTCATACAAGGACTGCGCGGAGGTGCATAGGGGCCCGGTCCCGGTGAATCGCTTGAAGCACTGCTCACCGAGGGCCTGAGCGTCAGAACGGACGGCTCGCGCCACATGCTCGCGTGCGCCGTAGAAGCGCCCCATATCCACGCCGATTGCCACCAGTGCGGCCAGCGCGCCGGTGCCGGCGAGGATGGCGAGGAGCATGACAATGGCCCCGCGATCGCCCGCACTCCGTGTACCCCGCCGCCACGTCATATGGGCATTATGGCAGGGGAGGTCCGAGAGAGCACGAGATTTCGTTCATCAATTTTCGCCTTTTTCGAATCGGTTCAGTGATCGGTAACGAACCCGCAACGAACGGTTCGATTCGGCGTAGCCGGGTGGCATCGAACGCAGGTCCGGAACGCGGACTCATCGCGATGCCGGCTCATGCATGACGGCCGTCCGCACCCGCGCATCGCCGGCGAGGATCGTCGACGGCAGAAGGTCAGTTGACGCTCACCTGGTAGCTGCGCGCGATCATCTTCACCACTTCGTTGAGCTGCATCGGCATGGCGTATCGATAGCCCTGCACGATGTGGATACCGAGGCTCTCCACGACCTCGGCCTCGCCGTCGGTCTCGATGCCCTCCGCCAGGACGGTGCTGGAGAGCGTGGCGGCAACAGCCACCGCGGCGGCCATGACACTGCGGCTGCCGGATTCCCCGCGGCCCGCGCGCACGATCAGGTCGCGATCCAATTTGATGAGCTCCTTGCCCATCTCCTCGAGCACCGTGAAGTTGGAGTAACCGGCCCCGAAGTCATCGATGCCGACGCCATAGCCACTGGCAATGAGCTTCATGAGGTTCTCATGCGCGGCGGATGAGCCCGAGAGCTCATGCGACTCGGTGACCTCGATGACGAGGTTCGAGCGGTGCTGGCTGAACAACGGTTGCAGAAGCAGGCGCACCAACATGGGATCACGCAGTTGCAGGACGGACAGGTTGAAGTTGACCCGTAGCCGGTGTGTCGGGTCGGCTCCGATGAGGCGCGGGAGGTCGGCGAGCAGTCGCTGCAAGGAGACCCGACCGATGCCCACGATCTGGCCGGACGCCTCTGCGTGCTCGATGAAGCGACCCGCCGATACCCGCGTGCCGTCATCGACCAGGCGCACCAGTGCCTCCACGCCCACCACCTGGCCGGTGCGCGTGTCGATGATGGGTTGGTAGTCGTTGTCGAACTGCTCCTTGCGCAGGGCTGCCGCGAGTCGCTTGCGCCAGGCCAGGTCGGACGAGGTGGCGACGTCGAGCTCGGGGGAGTAGGCCCGGGCCGTCTCGCCACCTGCATCCTTGGCGGCGCGCACGGCGACCAGGGCACGGCGTAGTGCCTCCTCGGCCCCATCGACCGCTTCCAGGAGCACGCATCCCACCGATGCCGCGCCGGACACCTGCACCTCGTCGACGTCGAAGGGCCGACCGAGCACGGAGGCGATCTCCAGGCTGCGCAGGAGCAGGCGGTTCGCGTCAGCCGCGTGCGTGAGCAGGGCGAACTCATCACCGCCGACGCGCGCCACCATCTCCCCGCCGGGGGAGAAGGGCCGCAGCCGCTTCACGCACTCGACGAGGAAGGCATCGCCCGCCGCATCCCCTATGGAGTCATTCACCAAGCGGAACTGGTCGATGTCGACGAAGATGACGCCGGACGTCCGGCGATCCGTCTCCGAACCCAACAGGTGCACGGAGAGGCCGCGCATGAAGGCGGTGCGCGTCAAGGCCCCGGTGAGCGGGTCGTGATCGGCCTCGGCCCGGGTGGCGGCACCCAGGCGCGTGATCTCATTGAGCAGCACCGAGAGCAAGACGATCGTGGACACCAGACCGAAGGAGCGGGTGAGCAGCCAGTCCAGGGAGTACCGGGGGCTGCGCCACAACGAGGCATCGAACATGACGCGAACGAGGACGACGGACAGCAGCCAACGGCTGAGTGCGGAACCTGTCCGCGCCGACCAGGCGACCGTGAGCAACGCAACGGCGCCGATCCCCACGAGCACCGTGGATTCCGTCGTCGCACTGGTGGCATAGGCAACCGGCAGCACCAGCATCTGCGGGAACCCCGGCGCGTTGAATGCTCCCCACAGCATGAGCAGGACGAAGAGCAGGAAGGCGACAGCGACACCCAGACGGGCCCGGACCCGCCGGTGCTCACCGAGGACGCGCACCCGGGCCAGGATGACGGCGCTGATCGCACAGCCGACGAGGAGCACGGCCTCGCCCACGAACGCCAGCGCCTCCGCAGCGTTCGCAGTACCGAAGGTGCTCGATGGGGGCATGGTGTACCCGAGCCCATTGGGCAGGAACAGCGGCAGGAAGCCCCAGATGCCGCTCACCACGCCGAAGGTGATGCCGAGCACGGCGTAGCCGGCGCCGGCCGCGGAACGGAACTGGTTGAAGGCGATGAGCGCGATGAGGCCGAACACCAACCCGGTCGCGAAACTCGATGCGGTCTCGACCAGCGCGTAGTTGAAGGTCTGCCGGTGCGAGACGTGCAGCGCCTCCCAATAGGCGCCACCGACAGCACCCATGCCCAGCACGTACGCCAGCCACCAGCGAAGTGACACCCGTCGTGGATCCTCGAGCGCACGGAACATGAGTGAGGTCAAGTTCCGCTCCCTGCGCCGACTCGATGGAACGGGCGACACGGTAGCGAGAGAGGGGCGGTTTTCCGTGGCGGCGCGGCGGTGCCGCATGGACAACCCTCGACGTCTAGACGTACCACGCATAACGCCGATAAGGTACATTATGCCATTTCAAACAAGCCGGAGGCTGATTCGAACCCGGCAGAATGCAGGTGCCATATGACACCCGCTGCGCGCCAGTCATGACGCACCACTCTCCTACAGGCGTCGCTGGCGCGAACTTCGCCGCGCCGCCACCGCGCGCAAGTTGCGCTGTGCGAGTGGCGTCGCTCAGTCGTGCGTCCATCGGGTCGTCGAGTTGCGCACGATCAAGGTGGTCGGCAGCGTGAGCTGCTGGAGTTCGCGTTGGTCGCCCGTCACCCTTGCTGCGATCTGCCAAGCGGCCAGTTCGCCCAGCGTGTCGACCGGTTGGGCGACCGTCGTGAGGTCCCAGGCCGCCGCGACCTCGTGGTCGTCGATGCCCACGATCGAGAGGTCCTCCGGCACGTGCAGGCCGTGCCGACGGGCGGCCGCCATGACGCCGTAGGCCATCTCATCGCTCTGGGCCACGATGGCACTCGGCGGGTTCGCCATACCGAACAAACGTTCGACCGCGTTCTCGGCGCCGCGGGCGGTGAAGTCCGCGTGCACCTCGAAGTCCGGGTTCCACGCCACCTTGGCCTCCTCGAAGGCCTTGAGGAACCCGATGCGCCGATCGCGGGTGGCGGTGAAACTCCAGGGCTCGAAGGGCCCCTCGCTCACCAGGCCGATGCGGGTGTGCCCAAGTTCGAGGAGATGGCGCGTCGCGATGAGACCGGCGTTGACGTCGTCGATGCGCACGTGCGTGACCTTGGGGTGGTTGACGCCGATCATCACGATGGGGATGCCGATGCGTTCAAGCGCGTCGAGCTCGTCGTCCCCGAGCGGCATGGACACGGCGATCGCACCGTTGACCGCGAGGTCCTGCAGGTGGTCGGCCAGCGCCCGCCGCCTCCCCTGGCTGTCCGCCGGCCGGGAGACGATGAGATCGATGCCACGGTCGTGCATGACCCGCTCCGCGCCCTCCAGGACGCGGGCGAAGTACCAGCGACCGACGAAGGGCACGATGAGCGCCACGCGCGGTCTTGTGTTCTCCAGGCGCGCCGGCGCATTCCGCACCGGCAGGATGTAGCCGAGCTCGCTGGCCACCGCGACCACATGCGCGCGGGTCCGTTCGGAGATCGACGGGTGATCCCGCAGGGCCCTGGACACGGTTGCCACCGAGACCTCGGCCTTCAGTGCAACATCGCGAATGGTTACTGCCACCAAGCCTCCTCGCCGCGGCTAGCCTAGTCATCGCCGGACCTCGAACCTCGGAGCATCATGAGAGCAACCATTGTTGGCGAAGTCGTCATCGACCGCTTCTTCCATGCCGATGGAACCGTCACCGATGTGGCGGGAGGGTCATCCGCGAACGCGGCGATGGCGCTCCAGCGTGCTGGTGTCGACACCGCACTGCGAGCGCGCTTCTCCCGTGACGAAGCCGGACGCGCCCTACGCGCCCATACAGCGGCGGAGCACCTGGACCTCTCCTGCTCCCCGGATGTCGACGAGCCCGCCTCCATCGTCGAGGTGCGCCTGGCCGCCGATGGCCAGCCCTCGTACGTGTTCAGGCTCGCCGGCGCCGCCGACTGGCAGTGGACCGCCGAGGAGCTCGCCACTCCCCTGCCGGCTGGCACGGCACTGGTGCACACCGGTTCCCTGGCCTCGGTGATCGAACCGGGCGGTTCGCGCATCCGCGAATGGCTCACGCAGTTGTCGCCGAAGCCACTCATCTCCTTCGACCCCAACGCCCGCCCCGCCGCCGCGAACAGCGAGGCGGAGGCGCAGGCGGTGCGCGATGCCGTGGCCGCCTGGTGCGCTGTCGCAGACTTCGTCAAGGTCTCGGATGAGGACCTGCGCTGGCTCTCCCCCGGCATCCCGGAAGCAGAGCAGGCAGCCGCCTGGTCGCGGGACAAGGCCTTCGTGGTGATGACCCGAGGTGCAGACGGCTCGGCGGTGTTCGTCGATGGCGCCCTGTTGCTCGAGGTGCCCGGGGAGGTGGTGCCGGTGGCGGACACCGTCGGCGCCGGCGACACCTTCATGGCGTGGCTGATCCGCGGCACCCTGCTGGCGTTGGAGTCGCGCACGCTCGCGGAACTCGCGCACGACGCAGCGGCACTGCGGGACATCGTGACGAAGGCGGGTCGCGCCGCGGCGATCAACTGCACCCGCCGCGGCTGCAACCCGCCCTTCGTTGATGAGGTCTAGCAGCTACTCCGCGTAGGCCGCGGGCTCCGGACAGGTGCAGACGAGGTTCCGGTCGCCGTACGCGCCGTCGATGCGGCCCACCGGCGGGAAGTACTTCACCATCTGCGGCCCCATCGGGTACGCGCCCTGCTCCCGACTGTACTTGCGGCCCCATTCGCCGACCAGCGTGCGCGCCGTGTGCGGCGCATGCCGCAACGGCGAGTCCGCGACGTCGATCTTCCCATCCAGGATCTCCTGGATCTCCTGGCGGATCGCGATCATGGCGGAGATGAAGCGCTCGATCTCGTCCATGGGCTCACTCTCGGTGGGCTCGATCATGAGCGTGCCGGCGACGGGGAACGACATGGTGGGCGCGTGGAATCCTGCGTCCATGAGGCGCTTCGCGATGTCGTCGACCGTGACGCCCGAGTCGTGCGTCAGCGGGCGCACGTCGACGATGCACTCATGCCCGACCAGGCCCGAGTCGCCCTTGTAGAGCAACGGGAAGTACGGGTCGAGCCGCATGGCGATGTAGTTGGCGCTCACGATCGCCGCACGGGTGGCCTCACGCAATCCCTGCGCGCCCATCATGCCGATGTAGGCGTACGGGATCTGCAGCACGCCGGCACTCCCCCAGGGGGCGCCACTCACAGGACCCACGCCGCCGTCCTCGACGCCGCGACCAAGCGGGCCGCACTCGGGGTGGATCGGGTGTGAGGGCAGGAACGGCGCCAGGTGCGCACGCACCCCGATGGGTCCGACGCCGGGGCCGCCGCCGCCGTGTGGGATGGCAAAGGTCTTGTGCAGGTTGAGGTGCGAGACGTCCGCCCCGAATCGACCGGGCTTCGCCAGTGCCACCAACGCATTGAGGTTGGCGCCATCGACGTAGACCTGCCCGCCCGCATCGTGCACCATGGCGCAGATGTCGGTGATGGCAGCCTCGAACACGCCATGCGTGGACGGGTAGGTGATCATGAGTGCCGCGAGTTCGTCACGGTTCGCTGCGATCTTCTCGCGCAGGTCCGCCAGATCGACGTTCCCGCGCTCATCGGTGGCCACCACGACCACACGCATGCCCGCCATCACTGCGCTCGCCGGGTTCGTCCCATGGGCGCTCGCGGGGATGAGCACCTTGTTGCGATGCCCCTCGCCGCGTGACCGGTGGTACCCACCGATGGCGAGCAGGCCCGCGAACTCACCCTGGCTGCCGGCGTTCGGCTGCACCGTCACGTAGTCGTAACCGGTGATCTCCACCAGCCACTGCTCGAGCGTGCGGATGAGCGTGAGCGTGCCCTCGGCCTGGTCGAGGGGCGCGAAGGGATGCAGGTCCGCGAACTCCGGCCAGGTGATCGCCTCCATCTCCGTGGCGGCGTTGAGCTTCATGGTGCAGGAACCGAGCGGAATCATCGTACGGTCAAGCGCCAGGTCCTTGTCCGCCAGCGTGCGCAGGTAGCGCATCATCTGCGTCTCGGAATGCATGGTGCTGAACACCGGGTGCTTGAGCGGCCTCGATGCGCGCAGCATCGGCGAGGGAAGCGCGTTCGGCGCCGACATCGGCAGGGCCCCTCCCCCGAGTGCGGCGAGGAGCAGGTCGAGGTGCTCGCTGGTCGTGGTCTCGTCGAAGGCCGCAGCGAAGGTGGTGTCGTCGACCCGGCGCAGGTTGAAGCCGGCCGCGACCGCCGCCGCCATTGCCGCATCGACTCGCGCGCGCTCGCCACCGAACTGCACGGTGTCGAAGAAGGCCCGGTGGCGCAAGGGGAAGCCTGCGGCCTCCATGGCCGCGGCAAAGCGAACGGTGAGATCGTGCACGCGATCGGCGATGGCCTTCAGGCCCTCGGGTCCGTGGTAGATCGCGTACATCCCGGACATGATGGCCAACAGCACCTGGGCCGTGCAGATGTTGGATGTCGCCTTCTCGCGACGGATGTGCTGCTCGCGGGTGGACAGCGCGAGGCGCAGACCGGCGTTGCCCTCGTTGTCGACGCTCACGCCCACCAGGCGGCCGGGCATCGATCGCTCCAACCCCTTGTGCACGGACATGAAGCCGGCGTGCGGGCCGCCGAAGCCCATGGGCACGCCGAAGCGCTGGGCCGAGCCGATGGCGACGTCGGCGCCCAGGCGGCCGGGCGCTTCGATGAGTTGCAGCGCGAGCAGGTCCGTGGCCACCGATACGAGCGCCTCCTGCTGGTGTGCTGCGGTGATCGCCTCCCGGATATCGCGGATCCGCCCCGACGAGCCCGGGTACGAGAGCAGCACGCCGAAGTACTCCCCGACGGGGACGCCGGTGGAGAAGTCGTGCGTCACCAGTTCGATGCCAATCGGGTTGGCGCGCGTCTGCATGACGGCGAGGGTCTGCGGATGCGTATCCACGTCGACGACGATGCGATTGGACTTGGACTTGGCGGCGCGCTTCATGAGCGACATGGCCTCGGCCGCCGCTGTCGGCTCATCGAGCAGGGACGCCGAGGCGACGTCGAGGCGGGTGAGTTCGCAGATCATGGTCTGGAAATTCAGCAGGGCCTCCAGGCGCCCCTGCGAGATCTCCGGCTGGTAGGGCGTGTATGCCGTGTACCAGGCCGGGTTCTCGAGGATGTTGCGCAGGATGACACTCGGCACATGCGTGCCGTAGTAGCCGAGGCCGATGTACGAGTGAAGGACGCGATTCCGAGCGCCCAGTTCGCGCAGGTGTGCCAGCATGCCCGGTTCGTCGTAGGCGGCCGGCAGCTGCAGGCTGTCGGTCCACTTGATGGTCTCCGGCACCACCGCGGCGATGAGTGCGTCGGAGGAGTCGTAGCCGACGGCCCGCGCCATCGTCTCGATCTCGAGTTCGCGGGGGCCGATGTGGCGCGCGGCGAATTGCTCCATGGGAGGTCTCCTCTTCGAGACCATCAGGTCTCAGTCGTCGGATGACCCCTCTGTCTTCGCAGTTGCTGCGGCCTGAGAGCTTCGCGCCGACGCGAACGCCGGCGTTTTCCCCTTCGGCGGAGCCAATGGCTCGCTTTTCAGATCGACCTGTTCGGCAGCGGTCCCGATGCCTGAGAGTTTCCGGGGTGGTTGCTCCGTCGGCGGCCGTCAATGGCGTTGACGACGCTCTCCCGCGCGAACACTTGCGGTCCCCCGGAGTCTACGTCGTGGGCGAGGGAAACCTGCCCAATTCAGCCAGCGTGCCGACGTGCGCGACGCATCGACAGTTCGTCGGTGCCAACGGTCGGCAGCTCCTCCTCGACCGGCTCGGTGGGAAGCGTGGCCAAGGTGCCCTCGATCTCCTCCCACACACGTCCAACGGCGATCCCGAAGACTCCCTGTCCCCCGCGCACCAGGTCGATGACCTCGTCCGCAGACGTGCAGGCGTAGACCGACGCGCCGTCGCTCATCAAGGTGAGGTTGGTGAGGTCCTCCACGCCGCGCGAGCGCAGGTGCTCGATGGCGGCGCGGATGTTCTGGAGGGAGACGCCGGTGTCGAGCAGGCGCTTCACGACCTTGAGCATGAGGATGTCGCGGAAGCCGTAGAGGCGTTGGGTGCCGGAACCGGATGCCGGCCTCACGCTGGGTTCCACCAAGCCGGTGCGCGCCCAGTAATCGAGCTGGCGGTAACTGATGCCGGCTGCGCCGCAGGCCACCGGGCCACGGAATCCGGTGTGCTCAGGAGCCGGGGCGTGGACGACGACGCTCGGCTCAACGGCAGCGTCGGTTGCAACGTCAAGGCGCGGTTCCATGTGGCCTCCAGCGGATCGGGGAATGTCCGCTGCTCGAACGCTAGGTCTGCGCGGGCCCCCGGTCAACGACCGAGGCCCGCGACACGCCGGCAAAATCTCAATCACAAGTTGAGGGTTCTAACCCTCAACTACAACTCGAGAGTTTGCCCGATCGGGTCAGGCTTCCCCGAAGTCCTCGGGTGAGACCTCATCGAGAAAGGCCCTGAAGGCATCGACGTCGACCTCTTCGGTCGTCGGCTCCTCCACCACCGCGGCCGCATCGAGGACGGCCTCCGCGACGAGGATCGGCACCTTGGCGCGCAGGGCCACGGCGACCGCATCGGAGGGCCGACAGGGAATGCGCTGGCCGGTGGCGAGCACCAGATCGGCGTAGAACACCCCATCCTCGAGGCTGGTGACCTCGACCCGCTCGCAGGGGGCGTTCAGGGCCTGCAGGATGTTGAGGACGAGGTCATGGGTGAGCGGGCGCGCCGGGATGTACCCCTGCTGGGAGAGCGCGATGGCGGCCGCCTCGGGGCTGCCGATCCAGATGGGAAGCCGCCGGTGCTCATCGGCGAGGAGGAGGACGATCTCATTCGTCGCCTCAACCATGCGGATTCCGGCCACGGATACCTGACGCATACTGCCTCCTCGCGCCGCCTGCCGTCCTAGCGCACGACGGCGTGGATCCCGCTGCGCACCAACGACGAATGCAAGGCTACCGAGAGCGCGGCGATTTCGCGCGCGGTCTCGCCCGCCCGCTGCAGCCCATCCGGAGCCTTCGACTTGGCAATGGGGGTGATGACCTGCTGGACCAGCCCGATCTCCCGGTCCGCCGCGGCCTTGAACGAGCGCAGGTGGCGGGGTTCGATGCCGAAGGCCAGCAGCGCGCTGACCGCCCGCAGCACGTCGAAGTCGTCACCGGAATAGAAGCCGCCCTGGTTGGCGATGAGGCCGAAGCCCTCGATCTCCTTGAGCACGCCCGCCTCGATGTCGGCCGCCTCGCACAGTTCGCCCGCGGTCATCCGCACGGGCTTGGCAGCCGTGAAGTCCTCGGGCTTCACGAGGGAGTCGACGGAGACCAGCGGGCGCAGGGGGAGCTCACCGCTCTGCGGCTGCAGCCCACGGTCGATGGCGTCCAGGTGGTCCTTGATCACGCGCAGCGGCAGGTACTGGTCGCGCTGGAGGCCCAGGATGTAGCGGAGACGCTGGACGTCGGCTGGCGCGAACTTGCGGTAGCCGCTCGCCGTGCGCTGCGGCAGGACGAGCCCCTCCCCCTCCAGGAAGCGGATCTTCGAGATGGTGACGTCGGGGAAATCCGACTTCAGCAGACCCAACACCTCGCCGATGCTGAGCATGCTCTCACGAGCCGCTGGGACTGGCCTCACTGCTCTTCTCCGTTCGAGGCATAGAACGTGAACCTGTACTTGCCGATCTGCACTTCATCGCCGGAGCGCAAGGTGGTGGCAGCGGCGATGCGGGCTCGATTCACGTAGCTGCCGTTCAGGCTTCCAGCGTCAGCGAGCGTCCAGCCCTCGGCGTTCCGCGTGAGCGTCGCGTGGTGCCGGGAGACCGTGATGTCGTCAAGGAAGATCTTCGACTCCGAGGCTCGGCCGATGTCGACCAGGTCGCCGGAGAGCGGGAATGACGCACCCTCGTTGGGGCCCCGCCATACGACGAGCACTGCTGAGTCCCGCTGGACATCCGGCGCGGCATCGAGATCGAGCACGCCCGTCACGTCCGGAACCCCGAGGCTGTGCCCGCAGTTGCCGCAGAAGCGGTCGTCCGGATGCGCGTGGTGTCCGCAGACGGAACACAGGGTCATGATCGCTCCTTGCCCGACCGGCCGGCGTGGAGCTCGCATGACGCGGACTCCAAGGCTCAAGTTGAGGATGAACTTCAGCCTAGGGAAGCCGGAGCCCGCGGGTCAATCAGGCTTGGGCCAGGTGGTCCCGGTACTGCGCTGCGGTCATCAGGTGCTCCTGCGCCTGGATGGCACCACCGGAGACCTCGACCTCGGCGATCCAGCCGTCGCCGTACGGGTCCTTGTTCACGGTTTCGGGTGCCGTCTCGACCTTGTCGTTGCGATGCACGATCACGCCATCGACGGGTGCGTAGATGTCACTGACGCTCTTGGTCGATTCGATCTCGCCGCACGGTGCGCCGGCGCCGATGGTCTCGCCGATGTGGGGCAGTGTGAGGAACACGATGTCACCAAGCGCGTCCTGCGCGTAGTCGGTGATACCGAATCGGACAACACCATTGGAGACTTCGTGGACCCACTCGTGGTCCTTCGTGTAGTGGAAGTCATCGGGGATGTTCGTCATTCTGGCCCTCCCATGGTCAAGACGTGGCGGCAGCGTAGCGCGGCTTCTCGGGCTGGACGATCGAGTCAATGGTCACGTCCTGCTGCGTGTTCGCTGCGAATGTCGCACCCGCGGCGTTCACCGCATCCGCCACGCCGCCTGGAATCCTGAGGGCCGCAGCCATTGTGTCCCCATCGCCGATTGCGGTAATGACATACGGCGAAGTGACCACTGCGCCGCTGATGTTGATGCCGCGATCGCGACCGTCTCCGAACCAGGTGTTGACGACGATTCTTCGTCCGTTGATGTCGATGGCCTCTGCGCCTGCGTCGCGCAGCTCCTGCACCGCGTCCAGGATGATCGACGAATCGATGACTCCGGTGGGATCGGTGATGGTGATGCTGATGCCCGGCCCGTGCACCGCGACCGTTCCGGCGAGCACGCTCAGCGCCCGCACCCGGTCCCGTGTCTGCGCGATGACCTGGTCAGCAGAACCCGCAAGCAGCTGGTCGCGCGCAGAGGTCAACGCACGCGTCTCCTCTTCGAGCCTGCTCCGACGTTGCGTGAGGTCGTCGAGGATCTGCACGAGGTCCGTCTCCCGCGCGCTGGCGAGGATGCCCGAGGTGTCGTTCGTCTGCACCGATCCCGCCATCGCGAACCCGAGCAGCACGCACATGACGCCTACCAGCCACTGCCGCTTCGTGCTGCGTGGCTTCAGGGCGATCCGTGCGCGATCGCGCTCGCTGAGGGGCATCGTCAGGCCTTGAACACGTGCCGTCGGATGGCCGCGAGGTTCGAGAAGATGCGGGCAGCGAGGACCACGACCACGCCGGTGGACAGTTGCGCGCCCACGCCCAGTTGGTCTCCGAGGAACACGATGAATGCCGCGACGACGACGTTGCTGAGGAACGAGACGACGAAGACGCGGTCCTCGAACACTCCCTCAAGCAGCGCCCGGAAGGCTCCGAACACCGCATCCAGGGCGGCCACGACTGCGATCGGCAGATAGGGCTGCATCCAGAGCGGCACAGCCGGTTGCAGGACGACACCCAGCACGACGCCGATGAGCAGACCCAAGGCCGGGATCATGATCCTCCTACCGGACGCGCGGATGTCGGGAGCACCGAACTCCCTGCGGGAAGCTTGAGATCCGCAGCCGATGCCACCGACCACCGGATACGGTACCGATCCTGCAACTGCGTGAGTTCGCTCCACTCCGGGAGCGACTTGAACTTTCGTGTCATGTCGTTCGCGTTCCCGATCGCCCGGATGCGCAGGGGCACGGCCACCGGCTTGTAGTCCACCAGGATCGCGCCACCGGCATTGCGTATCGAGGTGCGCGCAGTGAGTCGCACATCATTCACGCTGACGGCCTCGGCCCCGGCCGCCCAGAGCCCGTTGACGACGTGCTGCACGTCGCGATCGATGACGCGCCCCAGGTCGGTCGTGCCGGAGAACGTGGGGCGCCGCGAGTTCTCCAAGGTGACGATGAGTCCGGGACCGTGCAATGCAGTGAACCCAGCCACCATGCTCTGGGTATCGAGGGATCTCGCCAGGGCGCCGTTGAGGTCCGGTCTCACAGCGTCCTGGGTTTCGCGCAGCATCGCGCGCGCGCTGTTGTAGCGCGCTTCCGCCTCGGCAGTGAGCTGTTGTTCCGCCAGAGCCCGCGTGCGCAGGGCATCGCGTTCCGCCGTCACCTGCGGCCGCGAGCGCGCGATCCCGATGGCAGAGGAGACGACGACGAATCCCACGAGCATCATCGACGTTACGGAAAGCGTTCTGCCCACCAATCCGGCGCGATGGTGGTGTGTGGCCGCATCGCGGTATTCGGCGATGCCGTCGGCTCGCAGCACCAGGCCCAGCCAATCGCGATTCAGGGTATGCCCGGTCATGCTTCGACATCACCCCGCTGCAACCAGTAGAGCAGCGCTGCATACCAGTACATGCCGACACCCCACAGGCCGAAGGCCCAACCGAATGCACGTGCCGGCGCATCCACCGCAGGGAACGCTTGGCCGAGGATGAGCACCGGGAACGAGTACAGCAGCAGCATGGTCGCGCCCTTGCCCACATAGTGCACCGGCACCCCGAAGATCCCCTTGGTGCGGAGCCAGGCGAGGTAGAAGAGCATGCAGGCGTCGCGCGCCACCACCGCGACGACCAACCAGAGCGGGATGACGCCGACCACGGCCAGACCGATCAGGGTCGTCGCGATGTACAGGCGGTCCGCAAGCGGGTCCAGGTTCTCACCCAGTCGCGAGTACTGGTGCATGCGACGTGCCACCTGGCCATCGGCCCAATCCGACACCCCGGCGTAGATGAGCAGCAGCAGCGCGAGGACGAAGCGGTGCGAGACGATCGACCAGAAGAAGACCGGGACCCCGAGCAGGCGGGTCGTGGAGATGAGGTTGGGGACGGTGAGGATCCGGCTCCCGTCATCCGCCGCCACGTGCACCTCCCGGTTCGTGGCCAAACCTATTGCTGGCGCCCGCGGGAGCGGCAGATTGGGGCCGGACACGCGAAGACCCGGGGAGCAACCCCCGGGTCTTCAACTGTCGGGCTTGCGGGATTTGAACCCACGACCCCTTGACCCCCAGTCAAGTGCGCTACCAAGCTGCGCTAAAGCCCGTGACCGCGCGCAGTGCGCGCCGTCATGCAGGCGGAACCCTATCGCAGCGGCGGACGCCATCGAACATCAACCACCACCCGAACGTCAGGCCCGACGCTTGGCGCGGATCCGCAACTGGATGCGGATCGGTGAGCCTTCGAAGCCGAACTCCTCGCGCAGCCGTCGTTCGATGAACCGGCGGTAGCCGGCCTCCAGGAAACCGCTGGTGAACAGGACGAAGGTGGGTGGTCGGGTCCCGGCCTGGGTGCCGAAGAGGATGCGGGGCTGCTTGCCGCCGCGGAGTGGGTGGGGGTGTGCGGCGACCAATTCCCCGAGGAACTGATTGAGCCGACCGGTGGGGATGCGTGTGTCCCAGCCATCGAGCGCACGCTCGAGGTAGGGCACGAGCTTCTGCACGTTGCGCCCGGTCTTGGCCACCAAGTTGATGCGCGGTGCCCAGTGGACCTGCTGCAGGTCGACCTCATACTGCCGCTCCAGCTCACGCCGACGGTCCTCGTCGACCAGGTCCCACTTGTTGAACGCGAGCACCACTGCTCGACCCGAATCGACCACCATGGAGACGATGCGCTGGTCCTGCTCCGACAACTGCTCGCCGGCATCGATCATGACCAGCGCCAACTCCGCCTTCTCCAGTGCGGCCCGCGTCCGCAGCACCGCGAAGTACTCATGCCCACTGGCCTCCGCCACGCGACGCCGGATGCCGGCCGTGTCCACGAAGCGCCAGGTCCGTCCCTCGATCTCGATGAGCTCATCCACGGGATCGACCGTGGTTCCGGCAACCGGGGAGACGACCGCGCGGTGCTCCCCCGCCAACTGATTGAGCAGGGACGACTTCCCGACGTTGGGCTTGCCCACGATGGCAATGCGCCGTGGACCTGCCACCCTCGCGGTGGCCGCACCGTCTGCCGGGAGCGCCGCCACGATGGCGTCGAGCAACTCGCCCGAGCCGCGGCCGTGCAGCGCTGACACTGCCAGCGGTTCGCCCAGCCCGAGGTTCCACAGGGCGGAGGCATCAGCCTCCGCTCGCGCATCGTCGACCTTGTTCGCGCAGAGCAGCACGGGCTTCTTGGAGCGGCGCATGAGCCGGACCACGGACTCATCGTCGTTCGTCGCGCCCACTGTGGCGTCCACGACGAGCACGACCACGTCGGCCATGGCCATGGCGATCTCCGCCTGTTCGGCGATGAGCGCCGACATGCCCTGGGCCTTCACCTCGTAGCCGCCGGTGTCGAGCAGGACGAAGGGGACGCCGGTCCACTCCGCGTCGTAGGCGACCCGATCCCGGGTGACTCCCGGCCGGTCCTCGACCACCGCCTCCCGGCGCCCGATGATGCGGTTGACCAACGTGGACTTGCCCACATTGGGGCGTCCCACGATGGCCACAACGCCGCGCGGCGCCAGCGCATCGAATGGCAACTCGGCGTCGGCGTCCGCCTCCAGCTGCTCGGCAGCAAGTTCTGCCGCCCGCAACTCGTCCGCGTCGTCCGCAACGAACCATTCCTGATCACCGAGTTCGAATTCCTCTTCGGTCATGCGTGTCCACCTCCTCGGTGATGCTCCACTAGCGCCAGGACCTCATCGATGACCTGCGGCAGTGTGCGGTGGGTGGCGTCGATCACCGTGACGCCCTCGGCTTGGCGCAGGGGCGAGTGCTGCCTCGACGAGTCGACGACGTCCCTCGCAGCCACCGTGGTACGCATCTCCTCCGCCAGCACCGGGTCGGCGAACTCAGCCGCCCGGCGAGCCCCCCTGGTCACCTCGTCCGCGGTGAGGAACACCCGGACGTCCGCGTCCGGCGCGACCACGGTCGTGATGTCGCGCCCTTCCACGACGATCCCGGCGCGGCTGGCCTCGATGATGGCTCTCTGCTGGGCCACGGCAATCGCGCGCACGGCCGGATCGGCGGCCAAGGCGGAGACGGCGGCGGTCACCTGCGGGCCTCGGATCAGGTCACTGACATCCCGTCCCCCGACGGTGACGATGGGATTCGCGGGGTCGGTCGAGATGTTGAGTTCACATGTCGACATGTCATCATGTCCTTGAATCGACCACCAAGCGAAGGCACGGTACATGGCCCCCGTGTCCAGGTACTGGAGTCCGAAATGGCTCGCAACGGCCCGGGAAACACTGGATTTGCCGGAGCCGCTTGGCCCGTCGATGGCAATGACCAATGGCTTCCGCATCGGCCAAGCGTAACTACGAACGAACCTTCCAACCGCCCTCGGCGAGCAGGCGGCGCAGGGTGGGTGCAACCTCAGGCTGCACACTGAGGTCGACCACGGCGTTCTCGCGACCGAGCATGTGGTCGATGCGCACGTCCTCGATACTGATGTCGGCATCCGCGGCGGCGGCGAAGAGACGGGCCAGCGCACCTGGACGGTCATCGACGGAGACGGAGACCACGGCGTCCTCGGCTCGCGCCGGCCCACCGTGCTTGGCGGGGATGCGGGAGCGGCCGGCATTGCCGACGTGCAGCATCTCCCGTACGGATGCGCCACTCTGCAACGCTGATCGGACCGCCTCGATCTGCTCCCCGAACGACCCCAGGACCTCCTCGACCTCGGCAGCGTTGGCGGAGAGGATGTCGTCCCACAGTTCGGGGCTGGAGCCGGCGATGCGCGTGAGATCCCGCAGGCCCGGTCCGGAGAGTTGGATGTCCTCCGCGGGCGCGCGCGCGATCAGACCCGCCATGATCGACGCCACCACCTGCGGGGTGTGTGAAGTCAGGGCCACCGCTCGATCGTGCGCCTCAGCCGTCATCACCCGCACCACGGAGCCGCAGTCCTCTGCCAGCCTCCGCACCGCCTGGATGCGCCATTCGGCCAGCCCCGGGGTGGGGGTGAGGATCCACAAGCGGTCGACGAAGAGGTCTGCGCGCGCCCCCTCTGGGCCACTCGTCTCCCGCCCGGCCATGGGGTGGCCACCGATGAAACGATCAAGAACGGTCGGCAGTGACTCAACGTCAGCCAGAGGTTGAGTTTTTACGCTCGCTACATCAGTGAATGTCGACTTGAGGTATGTTGTTGAGAGCCCTGCAATGACTTCCCGTATGCGCCCCGGTGGAACGGCCAGGATGATCACGTCTGGCTCGATGCCAGCGTGTACCGGTGCACCGGCGCCCAGACCTGAAGCTGTGGCCAGGTGGTCGGGATTCGTATCGTCCAGCGACACGGAATGACCCGCTTCCGTGAGTGCCATCCCGATCGAGGTCCCGATCAGGCCAGCCCCGACGATGAGTACCTGCGTCACTGGGCCAGGTCCAGGCGCAACACTTCCGCTCCCCGGCGGTACACATGCACGAGCTCAGCACGCTCCAACTCGGTGTCCACATGCATGAGGATGCGCACGACCCGTGGGAGCGCGCCATCCACGTTGATCTCGACGGCGCAGAGCAGCGGCACATCACCGAGGTCCAGCCCGCGGGCCGCGGCGGCCGGGAAGCCACAGTGCAGGTCCGGAGTCGCGGTGAAGATGATCGATACCAGGTCGTCATGCGCCAGGGCATTGCGAGCGAACATCTCGCTGAGCAACTCGACGACGGCCGACCTCATCTCCTCGAAGTCGTCCGCAGCCAACTGTGTCGCTCCGCGCAGCGCCCGTATCGCCATGGCACGACAGTAGCGCAAGCGGTGCAGCTAAACCGCTAACGAGACACGCCGATCTATCGGTGTGTCGCTATAGAGGGTTACAAGCGGGAACTCTGCCAGAGCGAAATGTCGCTTTACCGTCACGCCCACGCATAGGAGTCACGGTTTTAAAGCTATTTATCGTTATTTGTTGGCTGGCTCTTGTTTGTCGATTTACAGTTTTATTGTTTGCCGGAAACTAGCGATGCGCGAGTTCGGTGAGTTCCCTGGTCTCCGACGAGGTCAGGATCCGGAATGCGCCCGGGGCCAGGGATCCCAGTTCCAGGGTCCCGATGGCCGTGCGCATGAGGCGCTCCACTGGGTGGCCGACGGCCTTGAGCATGCGTCGGACGATGCGCTTACGCCCCTCGTGGATGACCAGTTCGATGACGCTCCATTGATCCGTCGAGCTCTGAACCAGGGCCCGATCGGCCCGCGCCGGACCGTCAGCGAGCTCGACGCCGACGAGCAGCCGCCGCACGGTCCCGGGCGTCACGCGTCCGCGAACCTCCGCCAGATAGGTCTTCTCAACGCCATGCGAGGGGTGCATGAGCAGGTGTGCCAGATCGCCGTCGTTCGTGAGCAGGAGCAGGCCCTCCGTCTCCTCGTCCAGGCGGCCGACATGGAAGAGCCGCTGGGGGAAGTCGCGCACCATGTCCCCCACACATGGGCGGCCTCGATCATCCGCCATGGTGGTGACGACACCGAAGGGCTTGTTCAGGGCGAGGACGACTATGTCCGTTGCGACGGAGATCGGACGGCCATCGACCGAGATGACATCAAGCGCCGGGTCCACCCTGGTACCCAGGTCAGCCGTGTGGCCGTTGACGCTCACGCGCCCTTCCGCCACCAGGCCATCACAGGCTCGGCGCGACCCCAAGCCGGCCTGCGCCAGCACCTTCTGCACGCGAACGCCGCCATTCGCTTCCATGACGGCTAGACCTCCAGGTCACAGTGAGGCATCGAGCGCGTCCAATGCCTCCAGGCCGGGCACCAGGTCAGCGATCTCGGGAAGTTCCTGCAGGTTGAGCAGCCCCATGCGTTCGAGGAAGTAACTCGTGGTCCTGAAGAGCACGGCTTGTCCGTCCGTCTCCTCTCCTGCTGGCTCGATGAGTCCTCGCGCCACCAGAGTGCGCACCACGCTGTCCACATTGACGCCGCGGATGGCGGCAATGCGACCGCGACTGATCGGCTGCTTGTACGCGACGATGGCCAACGTCTCCAAGGCGGCCTGCGTCAGGCGCGCGTTCTGCCCGTCACGGATGAATCGTTCGACCGCTCCCTGGCAGGCTGCAGCCGTGAAGAGTCTCCAGCCACCGGCGACGAGACGGACCTCGATTCCGCTCCCCCGAAGACGGTAGGACTTGGCAAGTTGTGCCAGTCCGGCTTCGATATCGGGCTCCGGGATGCCCAGCGCCGCGGCCAGATCCACGGCGGCCACGGGCGCGTCCGAGACGAGCAGGATGGCCTCCAGCGCGGAACCGAGGTCCGGCGCGCCCAATTCCACCGTGTGCTCGAGGAAGGGCTCAGACATCGGATTCTCCTTCGAATTCGTCAAACGCGGTCGGGACTTCGTCCGCCCCGCTCCAGCGCACGTGGAGATCGCCCAGCGGTGACACCTGATCGAAGGTCACATCGCCATCCCGATACAACTCGAGGAGCGCCAAGAATCGCGCTACGATTACAAGTCGACTTTCCGCGTCTTGGGCCAGGTGGCGGAATGTGGCGTGGCCCAGCCGTCGCAGGCGCTGCGCGATGATGATGCCCTGTTCGGTCACGCTGACCCGGGGAACGTGGAGATGCGAGGTGCCGACGACGGGTTGCGGGCGCGGTGCAAGCGCAGCGGCGGCGATCCTTGCCAACTCGCCTGCCCCCACGAGCAGCACCTCGGGGAGCAGGGACGCGAAGGGCTCCTCGAGACCGACGTTGCGAGCGTAACGACCGGCCTCCGTTCGCAGGGCCATCTCGAATCGAGTGGCCACCTGCTTGAATGCGCGGTACTGCAGGAGTCGAGCGAAGAGCAGGTCACGCGCCTCGAGTACGGCGAGATCCTCCTCGTCCTCGACCTCACCGCTCGGCAGCAGGCGGGCCGCCTTGAGGTCGAGCAGGGTTGCTGCGATCACCAGGAACTCCGTGGCTTCGTCGAGATCCCAGCTGGTCTCCTGCAACCGGATGTACCCGATGAATTCATCGGTGACGCGGTGCAGGGCAAGTTCCGTCACCTCGAGATGATGCTTCGAGATGAGTTGCAGCAGGAGATCGAAGGGCCCGTCGAAATCGGCAACGCGCACACGGAAGCCTTCGTTCGGGGCCTCAGCGAACGCCGGCGCTTCGATCATGCCTCGTAGCGTACGACCCAGCCTTGTCGGACAGGGCTCGTTCACCTAGGCTCGCCAAAGGTGATTTCGCGAGGTATTTCGAAACCGCTATACCGATAAGAGGATATATCGATAATGACGCCGACCGTCGCCGACTGGCTCGCCTACGAACCGACCTTCCCCGCCCTGCAGGAACGTGCGCGTGCTCGCGTGGTGTCCGTGTTCAACCAGAAGGGGGGCGTGGGGAAGACGACCTCCTGCATCAGCATCGGCGCCGCCCTCGCGGACACGGGCCGCCGGGTGCTGTTGGTCGACTTCGATCCCCAGGGCTCAATGACCGTGGGCCTGACCGGCGGACATGAGTTCCCGCAGACCATCTACGACGCCCTGCTCGGCCAGCTCTCCGCGAGGGACGTGCTGCTGAAGACCGATGTGCCGGGCATGGACCTACTCCCCGCGACCATCGAGCTGTCGGCCGCGGAGATGCAGCTGGTGAGCGAGGTGGGGCGCGACCAGACACTGGCGCGACTGCTGGAACCCGTCATCGGCGACTACGACATCATCCTCATCGACTGCCTCCCCAGTTTGGGGCTGCTCGCCGTCAACGCCCTGGCCGCCTCGGACGGCGTGCTGGTGCCGCTCCAGTGCGAGTACTACGCGCTTCGCGGTATGGCGCTCCTCTTCGCCACCATACAAAAGGTGAAGGAACGCATTAACCCTCGACTTCAGATTGAGGGGATCATTCCCACGATGTTTGATGGTCGCTCCACGCACCACAAGGAGGTCCTGCTCCGCGTGCTCGAAGCCTTCGGCGACCTCACCTTCCACACCGTCATCCCGAAGACGGTGAAGTTCTCCGAGGCCACGGTGGCCATGGAACCGATCACCAGCTACGCCACCAACTCCCCCGGTGCCACTGCCTATCGTCGGGTGGCGGCGGAACTCGCGGAACGGATGGAGTCATGAGTCGCCGAGTCGCCCTGCCTGGTGCGGACGAACTGTTCCGCCGCACGCAAGCGCCCGCACGCCCGGAACCGCCCATGGCTGTGCCGGCGGCAGCGGAGGTGCCGGCCGCGGTTGAAGGCGGCGTGCGCACGACGAGCACAACGCCCAAACGCCGGCGCAGCGCGCCTGGCCGACCCACCGGCCGGATACGCCACGACGAGAAGATCACCGTCTATGTCTCCCCCGACGAGCTGATCGACCTCGAGAACGCCAAACTTGCGCTGCGGGCTCAGCACGGCCTTGCCGTCGATCGAGGACGGATCGTTCGCGAAGCCCTGGCCGTGGTCGTCGCTGATCTCGAGCAGCGCGGCGAGGACTCCATCATCGTGCGGCGCCTGCGCGGGCTCTAACGTCGCCGCGCTCGGGGGTGCGCCGACAGGTACACGTCACGCAACTGGTCGATCGAGACCTTCGTGTAGATCTGTGTGGTTGCCACCGACGCATGTCCGAGGAGTTCCTGGACCACGCGGATGTCGGCCCCGCCCGCGAGCAGGTGGGTGGCGAACGAGTGCCGAAGCACATGCGGCGAGACCTGCCGGCGCAGGCCCGCCCGCTTGGCCAGGTCTTCGATGTCCGCACCTGCGGACTGGCGTGACAACCGAGCACCTCGCTCATTGACGAACAGGGCTGGCGTGCCCTTGCCCCTTGAGACCAGGGCCGGGCGAGCACGCCTGAGGTAGCTGTCGATCGCGGCACGAGCCGGCGCACCGATCGGCACCAACCGCTCCTTGTTTCCCTTGCCGCGAACGCGGACCAGGCGATCGTCCATCCCGAGGTCGTCCAGGTCGAGGCCGAGCGCCTCGGAGATCCTCGCACCCGTGCTGTACAGCAGTTCCGCCAGTGCCTTGGTGCGAAGACCGAGCGTGGAGTCCATGTCCGCGGCGTTCAGCATGCGCTCGACTTCATCGATGCCCAGCGCCTTGGGCAGGCGCGCCCGGGTCACCGGCACCGTGACGCTGCGGGCCGCATCCACCTGCACCCAACGCTCACGCAACGCGAAGCGGTGCCAGCCACGAAGCGATGCGGCGACGCGCGCGACCGAGCCCACCGCGAGTGGTGAGCCTTCGCTGGTCGAGAGATCCCTCACGAACTCGTCGATGTCCGCGGTCTCCACCGCGGCCAATTCGGTGAAGCCGCGTGACTCAAGGTGGGCCAGGTAGCGAACCAGGTCCCGTCGGTAGGCCTCAACGGTGTTCCTGCTGAGGTTGCGCTCGACGCTGCAGTGGGCGAGATACTCCCGGAGCTCGTCCTGCAATCGAGTCCGGTTGGCCGCGGTGCGCGGATCAGCGGCGGAAGACTCGGTCATTGGCTTCGAGATGGGCGCGCATGGGCCAAGGCGAGTCCGCGTCGCGCAGCGACGACCAAGCGGCATCCCGAGTGGCGCGCGCCGCCAGCGCGCCGACCACCACAGATGTGTTGCAGACACGGGACTCGAGTACGGCCTGACAGAGGTCGTCGATCGACACGTACTCGACCGGCATGTCCTGCTCCTCGGCCTCGTCCGTTCGCGGTCGCTCGGCCAGTTCGCGCAGACCGCGGGCAAGGTAGATGCGCAGGAGTTCCGTCGAACCGCCCGGCGTCGTGGCGTAGTCGACGAGGAGCTTCCATTCGGCCGCGATCACGCCCGTTTCCTCCGCCAACTCACGCTGGGCAGCCGTCCACGGGTCCTCGTCCGGGTGATCGAGGAGTCCGGCGGGGATCTCCCACAAACTCGCCGCGAGTGGGTGCCGGTACTGCTTGATGACGAGGACGCGATCCTGGTCATCGAGCGCCACGACGGCCACGGCTCCGAAATGGAGCAGGTAGTCGCGCGGATGCGCAGTCTCTCCGAATATCACGTCATCAGTGCGCAGAGCGGCGATCGATCCCCGGAAGTGCTCGACCCGGCGCTGGGTCGGCAAGCCACCGAATTCGTCGGCGATCATCGGCGGGCGAGCGCGGCCCGCACCAACCCGGCGAACAGCGGGTGGGCATGCGTCGGTCGTGACTTGAACTCGGGATGCGCCTGCGTACCCACGAAGAACGGGTGGACGTCCGCGGCCAGCTCCACGAACTCGACGAGGTGGCCGTCCGGGGAGGTTCCGCTGAAGCGCATACCGTGGTCCTCGAGGGTGGAGCGGTACACGTTGTTCACCTCATAACGGTGGCGATGGCGCTCGGTCACCGATTCGCTGCCGTAGGCCCGCGCAACCACCGATCCCGGTTGCAGCACCGCAGGGTAGGTGCCGAGTCGCATGGTGCCGCCCATGTCACGCTCCCCGGCCACCACGTCCTGCTGATCGGCCATGGTGGCGATCACGGGATGCGGGGTGTGCTCGTCGAACTCCGCTGAGTTCGCGCCCTCGAGTCCGGCCACGTGACGCGCGTACTCGATGACCATGCATTGCAGTCCGAGGCAGAGGCCCAGCGTGGGGATGCCGGCGAGCCGCGCATGGCGAATCGCGCCCAGCTTGCCCTCAATACCGCGCACACCGAAGCCACCGGGGATGCACACCGCATCCACGTCGGCGAGCGCCTGTGCCGCCCCGGCTTCGGTCTCGCAGGTGTCTGACGCCACCCAACGGATATGCACCTTGGCGTTGTTGGCGAAGGCACCGGCTCGGAGGGCCTCGGTCACCGAGAGGTAGGCATCGGGCAGGTCCACGTACTTGCCCACGAGCGCCACGGTCACCTGGTGCTGCGGGTGGTGGACCACGCGCAGCAGCGCATCCCAGCGCTCCCAGTTCACATCCCGGGCTGGGAGCGACAGGCGACGCACGACGTAGCGATCGAGGCCCTCGTTGAACAGCACCTTGGGGATGTCGTAGATGCTCGGCGAGTCGACCGCGGCAACGATGGCTTCCGTGTCCACATCGCACATCAGCGAGATCTTGCGCTTGATCGGCTCCGGGACCTCACGATCGGAGCGCAGCACGATGGCATCGGGCTGGATGCCGATGCTGCGCAAGGCGGCCACCGAGTGTTGGGTGGGCTTGGTCTTCAACTCACCACTGGGGCCGATGTAGGGAAGCAGGCTCACATGGACGAAGAAGCAGTTGTCGCGGCCGATCTCGTGCCGTACCTGACGGGCCGCCTCGAGGAACGGCAGCGACTCGATATCGCCGACGGTCCCTCCGACCTCCGTGATGACGACGTCGACGTCCGCTCCCCCCATGGCGCGGATGCGCGATTTGATCTCGTTCGTGATGTGCGGGATGACCTGCACGGTGTCACCCAAGTACTCCCCACGTCGCTCACGCGCGATCACATTCGAGTAGACCTGTCCGGTGGTGACATTCGCGATGCGGTTGAGATTCACGTCGAGGAAACGCTCGTAGTGGCCGATGTCGAGATCCGTCTCGGTACCGTCCTCCGTCACGAAGACCTCGCCGTGCTGGAACGGATTCATGGTCCCGGGATCGACGTTGATGTAGGGATCAAGCTTCTGCATGGTCACCCGCAGGCCGCGGGCGGTGAGGAGGTTGCCCAAGGACGACGCGGTGAGCCCCTTGCCGAGCGACGAGGCCACGCCACCGGTCACAAAGATGTGCTTGCTGGTCGTCATGGCTCTCCCGCGGAATTCATGAGCGTCAGGCGCTCAATGGGGCGTCGTCCGCTCCACGGGATGCCAGCCTAACAGGGGGCATGCTCACGGTTGGCCGAGGCGCGCGGCGCCGGCCGCTTGCAGCAGCTCCTGCGCGTGGGCGTGAGCACTCACGGACTCCTCCATGCCGGACAGCATGCGCGCCAGTTCCCGAGGACGTTCGTCGTCGGCCAGGGCGCGAGTCGAGGTCCTCGTCTCGCCTTCAACGACTGCCTTCTCCACCAACAGGTGGCGATCGGCGAACGCCGCCACCTGGGCCAGGTGGGTGACCACGATCACCTGCTGCGTCCGGGCCAATTCCGCCAAGCGGCGGCCGAGTTCGAGCGCCGCCTTGCCGCCCACACCTGCGTCCACCTCGTCGAAGATGAAGGTCCGCGGCGACTCCGGCGCCTTGGCGGTCTCCAGGGCCAGCATGACGCGTGCCAGCTCGCCGCCCGAGCCGACGGTTGCCAGCGGCTGTTCCGGTTGGCCGGGATTCGCCGTGAACTGGAACTCCACAGCGTCGTCCCCGAATTGCGTGGGTTCACCAGCCCGGGTCACCCGCACGCTGAACAGCGCATTCGCAAGGCCCAGGTCGCGCAGTTCGGCGGTCACGCGGCTGCCCAGGTCGACGGCTGCACCGTTCCGCAGCGCGTGCAGGGCCGAGCACACCCGTTCCTGCTCCTCACGTGCGTGCGCGGCCAACGCCTCGAGCTCATGGACCCGACCGGCCGGATCGCTCATGAACGCGATGCTTCGCTCCGCCGTCTGATAGCGCTCCAGCAGTTCGGGGAGACTGCACGCGTGCCGGCGGAGCAGGGAACCGATCTGGGATCGGCGGTACATGAGCGCGTCCAATGACTCGGGTTCCACATCCAGCGCGTCCACGAAGCGATCGATCTCGTGGCCGATGGCCTGCACCTGCTCCAGGACGTCGATGACGCGTGCGGTCCAGTCCGCGAACTCGGGGGCCTCCGTGCGCGGTTCGAGGTCGCGGCGAACACGTGACAGGAGGGTCGCCACATCGGTGTCACCATCCCCGTCTGCCTCCGTCAGGAGGGCCAGCGCGGAGCGCGCACTCCGCGCTATGGCATCACGAGCAGAAAGCACGGCGATCCGCGCATCGAGTCGCACATCCTCGTCGGTCTCCGGCGCGGTTCCCTCGAGGTCCGCCACAAACGCCTGCAATTGCGCGAGATCCCGGGCCCCCGCCTCCTGGGCCGTGAGCGCCGCCGCCAATGCTGCCTCTGCCTCGCGGGCGTTCGACCATGCCGATCGCTGGACCTGCAGCAGCTCGCCGATCTCCGGGCGGGTGGAGTCCAGCAGCGCCCGTTGCTCCGCCGGGCGGGTGAGTCGAATCTGACCGTGCTGGCCGTGCAAGGTCACCACGTCGGAGACGACCTCGGCGAGCAGGCCGGCCGCCACGGAGCGGGAACCGACGATGGCACGTGAACGAGGACCGATGGTGCGTGTCACCAGCACCTCATCACCGTCGACGAATGCTCCCAACTCGTCGAGTTGCTCGCGCCTCGCCGGTGACACGGTGAGGGTGCAGTCGATCGTCGCCTCGGGGGTGCCGTATCGCACCAGCGCCAGGTCAGGCTTGGCGCCAAGCAACTGGGAGACCGCCGTCGTGATGAGCGTCTTGCCCGCTCCGGTCTCGCCGGAGAGCACGGTCAGTCCGGCGGCGAACTCGAGCCGCGTAGTGGCGATGACGCCGAGGTTGGTGATCGCGAGTTCGCGAATCACGCCTGCTCCCGGTTGCGCCAGCCGGTGACCGGAAGGTGGAACTTCGCTACCAGCCGATCCGCGAAGGGCGCCGGCGTCAGCCTGGCGAAGAGCGCCTGATGCGAGCTCTCCTCGACCAACACGTGGGCACCGGGCTGGGCAGGCGTGTTTCGACGCCCGTCACACACCACGATGGCCGGTGCGAGCTCGTCGGCGATCGCGATGTCGATCGATGCGGAGGGGGCGGTCACGATCGGTCGCGCGAAGAGCGCGTGTGCCGCCACTGGTACCAGGAGGTGAGCCTCGACATTCGGCCAGATGATGGGGCCGCCAGCGCTGAAGGCGTATGCGGTGGATCCCGTGGGGGTGGCGCAGATCAGGCCGTCCCCCGCCCAGGCCATGACGGGATGGCCTTCGACGGAGACGATGACCTCCAGCATCCGATCACGCAGCGACTTCTCAACGGCGACCTCGTTGAGCGCCCAGGACTCCCAACTGCTGCCGTCGGGGTTCTCCACCCGCACCGCCAACGCACGACGTCGCTCGACCGTCCATTGCCGCTCGACGATGGCGGGCACCAGTACGTCCACATCCGATGCCTCGAGCTCGGCCAGGAAGCCGACCCTGCCCAGGTTGAGTCCGAGCAGTGGCACGGGAACATCGTGGAACATCTCGGCTGCTCGCAGGATCGTCCCGTCACCACCGAGCACGACGACCAACTCGTTGCGGGCAGGATCCACTTCTGCGAAGCCCTGGAGATCGTGCTGGTCCCCCGCGACCGCGACCTCGATGCCGGCATCACGCAGAAGGCGGGCGATGCGCAGCGCGAGCGGAGGCACATCCTCGCGATTGGCGTGCATCACCAGACAGACCTGCCGGGTCACTGGGGCCCCTCCGATACTGCCGTGGCGATGAGGTCTTCGAGTTGTCGGTGCAATTCAACCCCACGTGCAGCCCAAACGAAATACTCGACGTTGCCGCTCGGTCCCGGCAGTGGGCTGGCGACGACGTCCCGCACCCCGGCACCCCCGGCTTGCAGCGCTTCCGCTACCTCGATGACGGCACGGGCACGCAATGCGGGTTCGCGCACCACTCCCGTGCCCGCGTCTTCGCGGCCCACCTCGAACTGGGGCTTGACCATGAGCAGGAGATCCGCATCGTCACTGCTCACCTGGAACAGCGCAGGCAGAACTGTGCGCAACGAGATGAACGAGAGGTCCGCGACCACCAACGACGGGGTCAGTGCAAGGTCCCCGGGCTGCAGACTGCGCACGTTGACCCGCTCATACACGGACACCCGAGGATCGTTGCGTATGAGCCAGGCAAGGACACCGTATCCGACGTCGACGGCGAGCACCTCGGCCGCCCCACGTTCCAGCAGCACCTGCGTGAACCCGCCGGTTGACGCGCCAGCATCGAGGGCGATGCGCCCCTCGATGATCAGACCCGCGGGACAGAATCGGTCAAGGGCGCCGATCAGTTTGTGCGCTCCGCGCGAGACATAGTGATCGCTTGGACCGTCAATCACGCGGATCGACACCTCCGGCCGTACCTGGGTTGCGGCCTTCGTCGCGCGGATCCCGGCGACTTCAACCAGCTGCTGATCGATGAGTTCCTTCGCCACCTCCCGCGAGCGGGCAAGCCCGCGGTGCACGAGTTCCGCGTCCAGACGGCGCAACATCAGCGGCATCCCGGGCGCGTTCGGCGCACCGCGTGCCGGTGCCGTCCGGATACCCGGCGGGCGCGAGACTGGTTCACCCGGTGGCGGCGATCGGTCCCGAGCTTGCAGCGTGCGGGGTGCGCCGATCTCACTGTGCGGTCGCGTCCGCCAGGGCCTGCTGCAATCGTCGATGGACGTCCTCGAAGACCTGCTGGTGCTCACTGAGCGGCAACGTGGCCAGCGTCGCAACCATCTCGGCCGCCGAATCCACACGGACGTCACCCGTAGGCAGCCATGCCGAAGGGACTGCGAGCGCCAACTGATCGTCGTGATCGGACATGGTCACACCGTACCTTGCCGGAGCGCGCGCACATCGATCATGGGCGAAGCAGACGCTCCCACGAGACCCTCCGGCAGTTCGTCGGCAGCACCGCGGGCTATGTTGGCCGCCGCCACGACAGCGCGGGCCGTCGGATCTTCCGAGTCCACCCAGGCCCGACCTGAGCGCAACTGGACCTCGATTTCGGGTAGGTGCAGCGATCGCAGGTCACGTGCGATGTACGACGGCCAGGCCGCCAGGGGGCGTGACGCCAGATCAAGCGGACCGTGGACTCCCGTCAGGACCAGCAGTGACTCCAGGCCGGCGGCGTGTGCACCATCGATGTCCGTGTCGAGCCGATCACCGATCACCAGCGCACGTCGCGAGCCTGTGTTGCGCAGCAGGGCTTCGAAGAGGGCCGGTTGCGGCTTCCCGATCACCTCTGGCGCCCTCCCAGTGGATCGTTGCAGCAGGCCGACCATCGCGCCATTCCCCGGCGCCGGTCCGAATTGCAGCGGAACCGTGGGGTCGACGTTGGTGGCGATCCACCGCTTTCCACGCGCGATCGCCCAATGCGCGGCTGCCAGGTCGAACCAGGCGACGAGGGGCCCGTAGCCCATCATGACCGCCGCACACTCTGAAGCGACCGCATCCGAGACGGCGAGGTCGGCGTTCGCCCGCAAAGGCCGAAGACCCTCGCCCAGCAGGGCTTCACTCACTCCCTCTCCACCAACGGCGAGGACAGGCGAGTCCGCCGAGAGCCATTGTCTGAGGAACGATGCGGCCGCCTGCGCGCTGGTCATGATGTCAGCTTCGACGATGCGCAGTCCCAACTGCTGCAGATGTCCCGCAACTGCCGCAGCGGGTCGGTTGGCGTTGTTGGTTCCCGCGGTAAGTCGAATCCCGCGCGCTTCGAGCGCATTCAGCGCATCAATGGCATGAGGAACCGCGTCCGGCCCGATGTAGACGACGCCATCGAGGTCAAGGATCACGGTGTCGAACTGCACATCGGCAACCCTATGTGAACACGATTCTCGACCAGCAGTACTGCCGCGCATTGCCGTCCGTTGCCGCATCCGGAGCGGCCTCAGCGAAGGCGTCTCAATGCCACCACGACCACTTCGTATCGACTGTTGACGCCCGAAGCAGCGCGCCAGAACCTGCGCTGCAGCTCGCCCTCAACGGCGACCTTGGTGCCCGCTTCCATGCGAGCAAGGGTCCTGCGCAGTCTCGGGCTGAGCACCGCGCAATCAATGGTGTCCACGCGTCCCCCTTCGGCGCGCGGCACGACAAGTCGAAACGACAGGATGACATCTCCGCTCGGCAACTCGCGTGCAACTGCAACGCCGCTGAGGCGCCCTTCAAATTCACAACGATTCATCGCTTGCCTCCGCTGCGACCGTATGGACCGCCTCAGACAGCAATGCAGAACGCCGGCCGCCCTTGTGGAGGGTGGCCGGCGTTCTGTGCCGTGTGAATCAGACTTCGATCGCCACCGCACGCTCGGCCGCGTCGGTGAGATCGTCCGCATCGATGAGTGCCGTCTTCACGAACCAGTCACGGGCCTCGGCCTTCCGGCCAACCGCAAGGAGCGCATCCGCATAGGCGTAGCGGAGACGGGCCGCCCAGGGCTCCGTCGACTTCGAAGCGAGTTCCTTGCATTCCAGCGTGGCTACAGCAGCGTCCAATTGCCCGAGATCGCGACGAGCACCCGCTGCCACAATGCGCATCTCGATCCGACCCTCGACATCGAGCCGACCGACACCCTGCGAACGGGCAAGCGAAAGTGCCCGTTCGGGTCGGCCGAGGCCACGCTCGCAATCGGCCAGGATCGGCAGGTGTTCGGCGCTCCCGGTGATCCGTGCGTAGGTGCGCAACTCCGAAAGCGCTTCTGCCCACTCCTCACACCGGTAGGCCGCGATCCCACAGGTCTCGCGGACCACCGCGATGCGTGCGCCCCGTGACCTGGCCGCTCGGGCATGCGCCAAACCGAGTTGGACATCCCCCGCTTCGATCGCATTCACGGCACAGGTGAGATGCTCCATCAAGAAGTTACCCAGGCCCGGGGACAGCGAGCGAAGCTCTGCCAAGACCGGCTTGGGGAGGACAGAGACATCGATGTCGTCCGGAACTGCCGGTATCTGTTCCGGATCGCCCGCTCGCTTGGCACGAGCGTCCTCAACGCGATCGTCACTGCGACGCGCTGCGCGCTCGCGATCACCGAAGGGACGGCGCTCACCGTCACGGGCAGCACCACGACGGTCATCGTCGCGACGCGGACCGCGCTCACGGTCACCGAACGCAGGCCGGTCCGAACGCGGACGA
>JAJXSV010000003.1 GCA_021784375.1 Actinomycetes bacterium
CTCACCCAGCTCCTGGAGCTTGGTGACCGCTTCCTTGCTGGTGATACCGAGCTCTTTGGCGAGCTCGTGAACCCTGAGCTTTGACACAGTTCCTCTTCGCGTCTTGTGCTCAGGGCCGGGATTGGCCTAGAGCACTGGTGGGAGCACGCTCATCGCGTGCTCATTTGGTACTCATCGGGTCTTCATCCCGTCACGCTCCCGCGTGTTGAGTGGTGGACATGGACAACCGCAACTCCCCCAGCCCGACCGGGGGCCCCTCGAAGCGGAGCGCGCGCTGGAAGGCGCGGCGCGATTCCGCCTTGGCAAGGCACCCGAGGTCGCGATGCACGTAGGCGCCGCGACCCTCGAGCCGCGCCATGGGGTCGCCGGTGAGTACACCGTCGACGCGGACAACGCGGAGGAGTTGCGATTTCGCAGCCGTCCCACGACACCCCACGCAGGTGCGTACGGGTTGCGAGGGGACTTCTGCAGTGGTCGATTCTATCGTGCTCACGACCCTGCTTCGGACGAGGCGGCATCCGACCGGATGTCGATCTTCCAACCGGTCAGTCGGGCGGCCAGCCGGGCGTTCTGGCCCTCCTTGCCGATGGCGAGCGACAACTGGTAGTCCGGCACCACGACCTTGGCCTGACGGGCCTCGCGGTCGACGATGTCCACGCTCACGACCCGGGCCGGGCTGAGGGCCGCGGCGATGTACTCGGCAGGATCGTCGGACCAGTCGACGATGTCGATCTTCTCCCCATGGAGCTCGTTCACGACATTGCGGACGCGAGCACCCATGGGACCGATGCAACTGCCCTTGGCGGCCACGCCCTGTTTGTGGGACACCACCGACATCTTCGTGCGGTGGCCGGCCTCGCGGGCGATCCCCATGATCTCCACCGTGCCGTCCGCGATCTCCGGCACCTCCAGCCGGAACAGCGCCTTCACCAGGTTCGGGTGCGAGCGGCTGAGTTGCACGGACGCGCCGCGGGCCCCCATCTTCGACAGCACCACGATGACCTTGATGCGCATGCCGTGCGCGTAGGTCTCCCCCGGTACCTGCTCGCCCGGCGGGATGACGCCCTCGACCTTGCCGAGGTTGACGTGCACCATCTTGGGGTCGGACGCCTGTTGGACGACACCGCTCACGATGTCACCCTCCTTGGCGGCGAACTCGTTGTGCGTCACCAGCTCGTTGGCATCCTTCAGGCGCTGCATGAGCATCGAGCGCGCTGTGGTGGCAGCGATGCGACCGAAATCCTTTGGCGTGTCATCGAATTCGCCGATGCGCGCGCCATCCTCGTCGAACTCGTACCGCCACACCGTCACGTGCCCGGACCGGCGGTCGAGCTCGACCCGGCCGTACGCGTCCTCGCCGTGTGCCTTGTGGTACGCGGACCACAGCGCCTCCTCGATGGACACCATCAACGACTCGATGGCGATGCCCCGCTCACTGGCGACGGCGCGCAGGGCGCTCATATCAATGTCCATGTCACTGCTCCTCGTCGTCCGCGATCGGTTCGAGATCCTCGTCCCTGACCACGCGATTGAACTCGACCTGCACGATCGCCTTGCTGATCTGTGCGGTGTTGCGGGTGCGCGTGGCACCCTTGAAGTTGAACACCACGTCCCCGCTGTCCTCGTGGAACTCGAGGATGCGACCGGTGTCCTCGCGGCCGTCGGCGAACTGCACCTTCACCATGCGACCCACAGCGCGCCGCCAGTGCCGCGGGAGCGACAGTGGCCGCTCCACGCCGGGGCTCGTCACCTCCAGCGTCCAGTCCGCTTCGCCCAGGGCATGGGCGTCTTCGATGGCTGCACCCACCGCACGTGATACGTCGGCCACCTGATCCAGGTTGAGCCCGTTGTCGCCGTCCACGATGATCTTCAAGAGCTTCCGTCGGCCGACGTTGCTGATGCGCACGCCCTCCAGATCGAGGTCAAGGGATGACACCACGGGTTCCACCAGCGCGGTGATTGCGGATACGTCGGACATCCGATCTCCCTATCCTGTTGTGGCCGTGCGGTTGTGGGCGCCGTGCGCCGATGCCGCGAACGGTAGCCGAAACTGCCGGGTGGCGCCTACCGCGCGAGTGCGGCCCCTGCCCGCCGTCGGCTTGTGGCAGCGCGGGTCAGAGCAGTGACCACCCGAGCTTGAGCAGCAGGGCACCCGTGCTGCACAGGAACACGATGCGCACGAAGGCGGAGCCGCGAGCGATGGCCATGCGCGCGCCCAGCCCTCCCCCGAGTGCATTGGCGGCACCCATGGACAGGCCCAGCCAGACCAGGATGTGCCCGGTGGCGACGAACACCATGATCGAGGCCAGGTTCGTCGACCAGTTGGCCAACTTGGCTGCGACGGATGCGCCGAGGAAGCTCAGCCCCACGAACGACACGAACCCGATGAGCAGGAACGAGCCGGTACCGGGTCCGATGAGGCCGTCGTAGAAGCCGACCACCCCGGCGATCATCAGGGCGTTGGCGTGGTGCGCGGCCGCGAACACCTCGCGATCGAGCACCGGCCTCCGCAGGATCGTGAACAGCCAGACGCCCGCCAGCACGACGACGATCGCCGGGCGCAGGAACTCCGTGGACACGCGAGTCGCCGTGAAGGTCCCCATGCCCGCGCTCACGAACGCCACCGCCATGATGCGCCGCGCGAGGCGCCAATCCGGCTGGTGCGCCTTCGTGTAGGTGCGGACGGCGACCGAGGTCCCGATGATGCTGGACGTCTTGTTGGTGCCCATCGCGGTGAGCGTCGCCGCGTGCGGGAAGACCAGCAGCAGCGCAGGCAACTGGACCAACCCGCCGCCGCCGGCGACCGCGTCGATCCAACCCGCGCAGAACGCCGCCACCAGCAGCAAGGCGATGGCCGTCGCTGAGAACTCAATCACGACGGGCGCCATGTCCAGCCGCGCGCCGAAGCAGCGGCAAGGCGTACAACCCGCGCGTTAGCAGCGGACGCACGCCTCCTCGCTGCTGCGCTGCGGTCACGAGCGACAGGTGGCGATGATGTGCGCCGCGGCCTCGGCCGTCGCGACGTCTGCGCGTTCGCCCGTGCGGCGGTCCTTCACCTCGATGATGCCGTTGGCGAGGTTCTTGCCGACGACGACGATCGTCGGCACGCCGATGAGTTCGGCATCGTTGAACTTCACGCCGGGCGAGGCCTGGCGGCGGTCATCGAAGAGCACACGCAGGCCCGCGGCCTCGAGTTCGCCAGCGAGCGACTCCGCCCTCTCCCACACGGCTTCGTCCTTGCCCGTGGCGACCAGGTGCACATCCGCGGGCGCGATCTCACGGGGCCAGCACAGGCCCTTCTCGTCGAAGTGCTGCTCGGCGATGGCCGCGACCAGCCGGGTGACGCCGATCCCGTACGACCCCATGGTGACGACCTGGCTCCTGCCGTGCTCGTCCAGCACGGTGAGGTCCAGCGCCTTGGCGTACTTGCGGCCGAGCTGGAAGATGTGGCCGATCTCGATGCCGCGCGCCTGGTGCAGCGTGGCACCGCAGTTCGGACAGCCATCGCCATCCTTGATCTCCGCGCTCTCGATGGAGCCGTCCGCGGTGAAGTCACGTCCGGCCACCAGGTCGTAGACGTGGCTCCCGCTCACGTCCGCGCCGGTGATCCAGCGCGTGCCCTCCACCACCCGGGGATCGAGCAGGTACCGAACCCCCGCCGGCTTGTCCTCCCCCAGTGCACCGGGCCCGATGTAGCCCTTGGCCAACGTGGGACGGGCGACGAAGTCCGACTCATCGAAGGGCTCGGGGATGCCCGGGCTCAGTACGGCCTCGAGGCGCTTCATGTCCACCTCGCGGTCCCCGGGTAGGCCGACCGCCAATGCCCACTGCCTGCCGTCCGGTTCCGTGACCTTGAAGACGATGTTCTTCAGCGTGTCCGCCGCCGTCCAGGCGCGATCGGCGCGCGGGAAGCGGGCATTCGAGAGGTCCACCAGGGTCTCGATGGTCGGCGTGTCAGGCGTGAGTTCCGCGTGTGCGGCGGGCACGTCTGCGTAGGGCAGCGCGGCCGGCACGGGCGTGACGACTGCCTCGACATTGGCCGCGTAGCCGCAGGACGCACACTGCACGAAGGTGTCCTCACCATGCTCCGACATGGCGAGGAACTCCTCGGATGCGGAACCGCCCATGGCGCCGGACATGGCCGAGACGATGACGTACTCCAGTCCCATGCGATCGAAGGTGGAGATGTAGGCGTCACGGTGTTGCGCGTACGACTGCTGCAGGCCGGCGTCGTCGATGTCGAAGGAGTAGGAGTCCTTCATGACGAACTCGCGGCCGCGCAGGACACCGGCGCGCGGCCTTGCCTCATCGCGGTACTTGATCTGGATCTGGTAGATGTGCAGGGGCAGGTCCTTGTAGGACGAGTACTCGCCCTTCACCATGAGCGTGAACATCTCCTCATGGGTGGGCCCGAGCAGCATGTCGTTGCCCTTGCGGTCCTTGAGGCGGAAGAGGTTGGGGCCGTACTCGGTCCAGCGATTGGTCTTCTCGTAGGGCTCACGGGGCAGGATGCCCGGGAAGTGCACCTCCTGGAAGCCCGCGGCGTCCATCTCCTCGCGCACGATCCGCTCCACGTTGCGGTACACGGCGTAGCCGAGGGGCAGCCAGGAGAAGATGCCGGGCGCCACCCGGCGCACCAGGCCCGCGCGGGTCAGCAACTTGTCGCTCGGCACCACGGCGTCCGCCGGATCCTCGCGCAGGGTGCGCAGGAACAGTGTCGACATTCGCAGCATGGTGACTCCCTCGGCCGATCAATCCCCACAGGGTAGTCGGGCGCGAACGCGCCACCAGCGCAGCCGCAGGTGCTGGCCGGCACCTAGAAGAACACGGTGGCGAAGGTGTCCACGTACTCGAACCCCACGCGCTCATAGGCGCGACGCGCGGCCGTATTGAAGTCGTTGACGTAGAGCTCCACTGCGGGGGCGATCTCGCGCAGGGCGGTGGCGGCGACGGCTGCCAACGCCGGCGCCGCCAGGCCCCGCCCGCGCAGTTCCGGGTTCACCCACACCCCCTGCAGTTGGCAGGCCGCGGAGGAGATGGCGCCGACCTCCGTCTTGAACACGACGACGCCGTCATCGACGCGCACGAAGGACCTCCCGGACGTGATGGTGTCCCGGATGCGGCTGCGATAGGCGGTCTCCATGCCGCGCGAGACCGGGGACACCCCCACCTCGGCGGTGAACATCTCCACACAGCAGGGGAAGAGCAGATCGAAGTCCTCCTCGGTCCCCCGCCGTACGCGGGGGTCGGCGGGCACGCGCGCGTCAGTCGTGAGCACCATGAGCGGCTGCGCCGGACGGGTGTCGCGGGCGGGTCCCCAACGCCCGTCGAGCGCCTGCCAGAGGAGGGCCACGTCTTCGCGTCGACCGACGATCGATGCGGAGCGTCGGCCCGCTTGGGCGAGGTGGAGTGCCAGTGCCGCCGCCGTGCCGGTGTTCAGCGCGGACGGCACGCAGTTCGCGCCGACGGTGGCAATGGCGCGCAGGTCCGCGTCCTCGAACACGCCCACCAGTTCCCCGACCGAGCCCCGTTCGAGCATGGAGGCCAGGAAGCAGTTCGCGTAGGGCCGCACCTGCACGAGCGAACGCGCAGCCGCAATGTCCGCCTGGAGCAGCGGCCGCGTCCTCACCTCGATCAGGAGACGGAGACGGTGGGTTCGCCCTCGCTGTCGGCGAACTCGGCGAGCTCGGCCAACTTCATGGCCTCCTCGATGAGCGTCTCGACGATCTGCGATTCAGGCACGGTCTTGATGACCTCACCCTTGACGAAGATCTGGCCCTTGCCGTTGCCGGATGCGACGCCCAGGTCCGCCTCCCGAGCCTCGCCGGGGCCGTTCACAACACAGCCCATGACGGCGACGCGCAGCGGGATCTCCATGCCCTTGAGGCCGGCGGTGACTTCCTCGGCAAGCTTGTACACGTCCACCTGGGCCCGTCCGCATGATGGGCAGGACACGATCTCCAGCCGGCGCGGGCGCAGGTTCAGCGACTCCAGGATCTGCAGGCCGACCTTGACCTCCTCGACCGGCGGTGCCGACAGCGAGACCCGAATGGTGTCCCCGATGCCCCGGGACAGCAGCGCGCCGAAGGCAACGCCCGATTTCACGGTGCCCTGGAAGGCCGGACCGGCCTCGGTGACGCCGAGGTGAAGGGGGTAGTCGCACTGCTCGCTGAGCAGTTCGTACGCGCGCACCATGACCACGGGATCGTGGTGCTTGACGGAGATCTTGAAGTCCCGGAAGTCGTGCTCCTCGAAGAGCGAAGCCTCCCAGAGCGCCGACTCGACGAGCGCCTCCGGCGTGGCCCTGCCGTACTTCTCGAGCAGGCGCTTGTCCAGGGAGCCTGCGTTCACCCCGATGCGGATGGGGCAGGCCGCCTCCTTGGCGGCACGCGCGATCTCCTTGATCTTGTCATCGAACTGCTTGATGTTGCCCGGGTTCACCCGCACCGCACCACAGCCGGCGTCGATGGCGGCGAACACGTACTTGGGCTGGAAGTGGATGTCGGCGATGACGGGGATCGGCGAGTGCCGCACGATCTCCGCCAGGGCGTCGGCGTCATCCTGGCTGGGACAGGCCACGCGCACGATCTGGCAGCCGGTGGCGGTGAGTTCCGCGATCTGCTGAAGGGTCGCGTTCACGTTCGCGGTGAGCGTGGTGGTCATCGATTGCACGGTGATCGGTGCGTCGCCCCCGACCTCGACCGGATTCGAGTGGTGGCGCAGGGTCAGCTTGCGCGTGGGGCGGCGAGGCGCGAGGACCGGCGCGGGGCCGGCTGGCATTCCGAGGGAAACCGACATGGGGCAAGTATCTCGCAGCGTGCGCGCTCAGCCAGCCGGGGCGCAGCGCCGCCCGCCGCCGATCAGCCGCCGAGGGTGATCGGCTTCACGATGTCCGCCCAGATGACGAGGGCGCCGACGCCGATGAGCAGGGCGGACATGGCGTAGGTGAGCGGCAGCAGCCGGGCGGTGTCCACCGGTCCGCGCCCACTGCGGCCGCGCAGGCGACGGACCCCATTGCGCACGGCCTCCCAAGCGGCCGCGGCGACCTGGCCCCCGTCGAGGGGCATCAGGGGCACCAGGTTGAACAGGAACAGGAACAGGTTGAGCGAGCCGATGAGCATGAGCAGGCTCACCACCTTGTCCAAGGGATCGGCCGTGGAGGCGGCGATCTCCCCACCGATGCGGGTGGCGCCGACAACCGAGACCGGTCCGTTGGGGTCACGTTGACCGCCGCTCACGAGGGTCCTGGCGAGCACCCAGATCTTCTCCGGGAAGGACGCCAGCGACCGGGCGGAGGCCGTGGTCATCGACCACATGATGCGCGGCACGATGCTCACCGGCAGGTGCTCGCGACGCCACTGCAGGAGCACGCCCATGACGGCCCGCTGGTACTTCTCGCCCGTGGCGACGCCGGAGGCGTCCAGCCGGTCCAGCGTGAGGATCTGGAAGTCGATGGGGATGGCCTTGCGAGCCCCGGCGGCGGTGCGCACGGTGACGGTTCCCGCAGCGCCCTTGGTGGCGGCAGAGGCGAGCGCAGCGTCGAGTGACTGCCAGTCGGAGACGGCGATGCCGTCGACGGCGACGATCGTCATGCCGGGCTGGAGCCCGGCCAACTCTGCGGCAGAGGGCCGACTGGAGCACTTGCCGTTCGCCAGCGCACTGCCGCTCGGGTTGGTACTGCTCACCATGCAGGGTGACACCGTGTCGATGGTCGTGGTGGCGGCCGGTAGCCCCACACCGACGAGCGCGGCACCGAACATGAGGGCCGCCAGCAGCAGGTTGGTCACCGGACCGCCGAGCATGATGACGGTGCGCTTGGCGATCGGCTGCTCATAGAAGGTGCGCCCGGCGTCGCTGGGCAGCACCTCGGACATCGATTCCTGACGGGCCTCCTCGGCCAGCCGCGCCAGTGCCCCGGTTCCCGACGTCCGGTTGGCTGGCGGGTACATGCCGACCATCCGGATGTAGCCGCCCACCGGGATGGCGCGCAGGGCGAAGCTCGTCTCCCCGAATCGGCGCGCGTACAGCGCAGGCCCGAACCCGATGGCGTAGTCACTCACGCGGACGCCGAAGCGCTTGGCAGGGATCAGGTGCCCGAACTCGTGCAGGGCGATGGAGACGGCAATGGCCGTGATCACGGCCACCATGCCGAGGATCTGCCAACCCATGTCCTGCTCCAGCCGATTCAGCGTGCGATGAGCGAGCGTGCATGGGCCCGTGCCCACGACTCCGCTGCGAGTACATCATGCACGGTGGCACCGACAGTCGGCACAAAGGCGGATCCGGGCTCGGTGAGCGTCCCGTCAAGATGGGCGGCAACCACCCGCTGCACGGTGTCGACGATGCCCGGGAACGCCAGTGTGCCTGCGTGGAAGGCGTCCACCGCGGTCTCGTTGGCGGCGTTGAACACGGCCGGGGCCGTGCCCCCTGTCTCTCCGACCATGCGGGCCACGCCGACGGCAGGGAACGCCACCTCGTCGAGCGGCTCGAAGCCCCAACTGGCGGCAGTCGTCCAGTCGCATGGCGGAGCGGCATCGCGGATGCGCGCGGGCCAGTTCAGGCCGAGGGCGATCGGGATGAGCATGCTCGGAGGCGAGGCCTGCACGATGGTGGAGCCGTCCCAGAACTCGACCATCGAGTGCACCACCGACTGCGGATGTACGACGACCTCGATGGAGCTGAAGGGGATGTCGAAGAGCAGGTGGGCCTCGATGACCTCGAGGCCCTTGTTCACCAGGGTGGCCGAGTTGGTGGTGACCACGCGACCCATGTTCCAGGTGGGGTGCGCAAGCGCCTGCTCGGGCGTCACTCCCTGCAAGCGCTGACCGTCCCAGCCGCGGAATGGTCCACCGCTGGCCGTGATCACGAGCCGACGCACCTCGTGCCGATTGCCGGCTCGCAGGCACTGCGCGATCGCCGAGTGCTCCGAGTCGACGGGCACGATCTGCCCGGGCATGGCCGCGGCCTTCACGATGGGGCCGCCGACGACCAGCGACTCCTTGTTCGCCAGCGCCAGCACGGAGCCCGAGCTCAGTGCCGCCAGAGTCGGCATCAGGCCAACGGAACCGGTGATGCCGTTGAGCACCACATCGGCCCCACGGTCGGCCAGGTGGGTCGCGGCCTCGGCGCCGGCGATGACCTCGATGCCTCCGAGGCGCAGCTCGCGAAAGACGTCCGCGGCGCGCTCGTCGCCGATGGCGACGCTGCGCACCCCGAACTCATCCGCCTGTTCCGCCAGGAGGCGCAGGTTCGAGCCCTGCGCGGAGAGACCGATGACGCGAAAGTGATCGCGGTTGCGTCGGATGATGTCGAGCGCCTGCGTGCCGATGGAGCCGGTGGATCCGAGGATGACGACGCTCCGGCTCATCGCCCAATCGTGCCACCAAACACCGGGTAGGCCGTTCGTCTTACGGCACGGACCTCAGTTTGGGGTGAGCGGGGGCGGTCGTAGCCTGCTCCCCATGACTCCTCGCATTGGCGGCCCTTCGCTGCCCCAGAAGCGGGAATTGGTCACTGCCATTCCCGGTCCGAAGTCCGTTGAACTCATGAAGCGTCGCCGCGCCGCGGTGAGCGCGGGTGTTGGTGGCACCATGCCGGTGTTCGCCGCCGCAGCAGGTGGAGGCGTCATCGTCGACATCGACGGCAATTCCTTCATCGACCTGGGGGCCGGCATCGCCGTCACCAACATCGGCAACGCGTCACCGCATGTCGTGAAGGCCGTGCAGGATCAGGTTGCCGCATTCACCCACACCTGCTTCACCGTCACGCCCTACGAGTCGTACGTGCAGGTGTGCGAGGAGCTCAACCGCCTGACGCCGGGCGACCACGAGAAGCGATCGGCCCTGTTCAACTCGGGTGCGGAGGCCATCGAGAACGCCGTGAAGATCGCCCGCGCGTTCACGCGCCGCCAGAAGATCGTGGTGTTCGAGCACGCGTACCACGGCCGCACCAACCTCACCATGGCATTGACCGCGAAGGACATGCCGTACAAGCACAACTTCGGGCCCTTCGCGTCCGAGGTGTACCGAGTGCCCATGTCGTACCCGTACCGCGACGGTGGCCGCTCGGGACTGGAGGCGGCCAAGGCCGCGATCCTGCGCATCGACAAGGAGTGCGGGGCGGACACCGTCGCCGCCATCCTCGTCGAACCCATCCTCGGCGAGGGTGGCTTCATCGTTCCTGCCGACGGCTTCCTGCCCGCCATCCTCGAGTACGCCAAGGCCAACGGCATCGTCTTCATCGCTGACGAGATCCAGACCGGCTTCGCGCGCACCGGCGCCTGGTTCGCCTGCAACCACGAGGGCATCGTCCCCGACCTCATCACGACCGCCAAGGGCATCGCAGGCGGCCTGCCGCTGTCCGCGGTCACCGGGCGGGCCGAGATCATGGACGGGGTGCACGCGGGGGGCCTTGGCGGCACCTACGGCGGCAATCCGATCGCCTGTGCCGCGGCGCTCGCCTCCATCCAGACCATGGAGGAGATGGATGCCGTGTCGATGTACAAGAACATCGAGGCCATCATGTGGTCGCGCCTCGAGGCCATGCAGCGCGATCACGCCACGATCGGCGACATCCGCGGCCGCGGAGGCATGATCGCCATCGAGTTCGTGAAGCCCGGATCCGATGAGCCGGATGCCGCGCGTTGCGGCAAGGTCGCCGCGCACTGCCACCAGAACGGCGTGCTCGTGCTCACCGCAGGCACGTACGGCAACGTCGTGCGCTTCCTCCCCCCGGCCTCCATCAGCGATGAACTGCTGCGCGAGGCACTCGACGTCCTCGAGCAGGCGCTCGTCGCCACTGCCTGAGCATCGCGCGTGAGCCCTCGCATCGACGGGGGCTCACGGCCGACGGGAAACTCCCAGCACGACCAAACCAGCCATATGCCGCAACAGCGGCCGCAACCAGAAGAGGATGGGCAATGAGCAAGTACGCAGTCATCGATCCTGCAACCGGGGTGGTCGTGCAGTCCTATCCGACCGCCACTGATGAGCAGGTTTGGGAAGCGTTGAGGACGGCAGATGCTGCGCAGAAGGAGTGGACCAAGCGCTCCATCGCGGAACGCGCTGCCGTCGTGCGACGCGTGGGCGCGATCCACACGGAACGCGCGGCTCAACTGGCCGCCGTCATGGTGCGCGAGATGGGCAAGCCGCTGGCCGAAGCCATCATGGAAGCGGAGTTCTCGGGCGCGATCTACGAGTACTACGCCGACCACGCCGAGGAGCTGCTGGCCGACAAGCCGATCGAGGTCGTGTGGGGCACCGGCACCGCTGTCATGCGCCCGTCGTCGATCGGCGTGATCCTCGGCATCATGCCCTGGAACTTCCCCGCCTACCAGGTCGCGCGCTTCGCGGGTCCGAACCTGGTGGCAGGCAACACGGTGCTGCTCAAGCACGCGTCGCAGTGCCCCGAGTCCGCGGCCTGGATCGAGGCGGCGTTCCGCGAGGCCGGTGCCCCGGTCGGTGCCTATGTGAACATGTACGCGACGGCCCAGCAGATCGCTGAACTCATCGCCGACCCCGCGCTTCGTGGCGTGTCGCTGACCGGCTCCGAACGTGCAGGTGCGGCAGTGGCGGAGGTGGCAGGGCGCAACCTCAAGAAGTGCGTGCTGGAGCTCGGTGGCTCGGACCCGTTCATTCTCCTGAGCACCGACGACCTCGACGCCGCCGTCGCTGCCGCGGTATCGGCGCGCGCCGACAACGTGGGACAGGCCTGCAACGCCGGCAAGCGCATGATCGTCATCGCGGACCTCTACGACGCCTTCCTCGAGAAGTTCACCGCGAAGATGATGGAGCGCGACGCCAGCAGCCCCCTGTCGTCCGAGTCCGCTGCCGCTGACCTCTCCAAGCAGGTCCAGCGGGCTGTCGCCGGAGGCGCAAGCCTGGTCCAGGCGGCGGAGCCCAAGGGGGCGTTCTTCCCGCCCGCGGTGCTCACCGGTCTCACGCCCGACAACGCCGTGTACTACGAGGAGCTGTTCGGCCCCGTGGCGCAGGTCTACCGGGCTGCCGATGAGGCGGACGCCATCCGCATCGCGAACGACACACCGTTCGGCCTGGGCTCGTACGTGTTCACGACGGACCCGGAGCAGGCGCAACGGGTGGCGAATGCGCTGGACACCGGCATGGTCTACGTCAACGGCGTCGGCATGGACGCGCCGGAACTCCCCTTCGGCGGCACCAAGCGCTCCGGCTTCGGCCGCGAACTGGGCACGCTGGGCATCGAGGAGTTCCTGAACAAGAAGCTCATCCGCATCAACGGCTGAACACAGCGCGCAGTCAGCGATCGAGCAGCGGGCGCGTCGGATCCCAAGCGGTTCCGGCGCGCTCGTCCTTTCTGCGCCGCGCGATGCCCGAGAGCACCTCGAGGCACACGCGATTCGCGAGCAGCACGGTGATGTCGGCATGGTCGTATCCGGGGGCCACCTCGACGATGTCCACGCCGAGCAGCGGCACTTCGTAGGCGATGCGACGCACCGCGTCGAGCAACTGACGAGACGTGAGCCCGCCCGGTTCCGGCGTTCCGGTTCCCGGGGCGTGACCGGGATCCACCACGTCGACGTCGACCGAAAGGAAGATGCCGTCACAGTCATCAAGCGCGATGTGGAGCGCCTCCGTGAGGCACTCGTCGAAACCACGCGCGGTGATCTCCGTCATCTCGTATGAGCGCATGCGCTGCTCGGCCATCCAGTCCAGCGTCTCGGGTTCCGGCCAGTAGCCGCGCAGCCCCAACTGCAGGAAGCGATCTCCACGTACCGCACCCGACTCGATGAGTTGGCGCATGGGGTGGCCGTGGCCGATCAGCGAGCCGAAGGTGATGGTGCCCGTGTCGGCGTGGGCATCGAAGTGGATGAGTCCGATGCGGCCCCAACCGTGCGCCCGGGCAACCCCGGTGGCGTCGGGCCAGGTGATCGTGTGGTCACCGCCGAGCACCAGGGGGATCGCCCCTGTGCGCGCCACGCGTTCGATGACGACCTCGAGCGCCGCGCACGCCGTGGCAGCGTCCCCGGAGAACATCTCGACGTCACCGCCGTCGACGACACGCAGGTCCCTGAGTCCGTCCACCCGCATGGCCAGCGACGGACGCGAGCCGTCGTGCGGCAGGTAGTCGGTGCCGCGAATGGCGCCGGGGCCGAAGCGGGCCCCCGCGCGGAACGAGGTTCCGCCGTCGAAGGGCGCACCCACGATCACGACATCCGCATCGTCGAAGGTGGACGGGTCCTCGAGGTCGCATGGTGCGACGCCGAGGAAGGTGATGTCCGGACCGAACTGTGCGCCGTAGCGAGTCATGCGTTCACGCCTTCCTGCGCGCCTTGCCAACGACCTGGGCTGCGATCACGATGGCGAGTGAGCCGAAGAACATGATGGAGCCGATGACGTTGACCTGCGGCGGGATGCCGCGCTGCGCCGCCCCCCAAACGTACATGGGGAAGGTGACGACCGTGCCACTGTTGAAGTTGGTGATGATGTAGTCGTCGAACGACAGCGAGAACGAGAGCAGCGCCGCTGCGGCGATCCCCGGCGCCACCAGCGGCAGGGTGACGTAGCGGAAGGTGGCGCGCTCGTTGGCGTAGAGGTCGGCCGCAGCCTCCTCGAGCCGCGGGTCCATGCCCTGCAACCGTGACTTCACCGTGACCACGACGAACGAGATGCAGAACATCACATGGGCGATGGCGATGGTGACGACACCGAGCGGCAGGCCCATGTTGAGGAAGAGCGCGAGCAGCGAGGCGCCGAGCACGACCTCCGGCGTGGCCATGGGCAGGAAGATGAGCAGGTTCGTCGACGAACGCCCGATGAAGCGATAGCGCACCAGCGCGAACGCGATCAGCGTGCCCAGGATGGTGGCGCCGATGGTGGCGACCAGGGCTATGCGCAGTGAGATGCCGAGCGCCGTCATGATCGTGGGATCGCGGTTGATGTGGGTCCAGGCGTCGAAGGAGAAGGTGTTCCAGGTGCTGTTCTGCCGACCGACGGGCTTGTTGAACGAGAAGGCGAAGAGGACTGCGATGGGCGTGAACAGGTAGAGCAGGGCGAGGATGCCGTAGGCGGCGATGACGTGGGAGCGGATCCATCGCGAGGTGCGCAGCCAGGCGCTCGGCCGGTATCGCTGGGTCGGTGCTGGGGCGGCCATCAGAGCAGCTCCTCGGTTCCGGCGCGACGCACGTAGACGGTGACCACCACGAGGATGGTGACGAGCAGCACGAACGACATCGCAGCGGCCGTCGGGTAGTCCCGGATCTGGATGAACTGGGAATCGATGACGTTGCCGATCATCCGGTCGGTGGGCCCGCCGAGCAGTTGTGCGTTGATGTAGTCACCGGCGGCCGGGATGAACGTGAGCAGGGTTCCCGCGACCACGCCGGGCATCGAGAGGGGAACGGTCACCTTGAGGAATCCGGTGAAGGGCTTCGAGTAGAGGTCGCCTGCCGCCTCGATCAGACGGGCATCGATCTTCTCGAGTGAGGCGTACAGCGGAAGCGTCATGAAGGGCAGGAAGTTGTAGGTGAGGCCCGCGACCACGGCGATCGGTGTCGCGATGATGCGGTGATCCGGCAGCAGGCCGAGGTGGTTGATCACCTGGGTGACGAAGCCGTCATCAGCGAGGATCGTGCGCCAGGCATAGGTGCGGATGAGGAACGACGCGAAGAAGGGCGCCACCACGAGCACCAGCAGGAAGTTCTTGAAGCGGCCCGAACGGAAGGCGATGAAGTAGGCCAAGGGGTAGGCGATGACGAGTGCGAAGACCGTCGCCATCGCTGCGAACTCGAAGGAGCGCACGTACTGCTCGAAGTACGCCTGCATGGCGTTCGAGTAGTTGCCCGAGTTGAAGCCCAGGGCGAACCCCGCATCCGGGTTGCCCGGCTGCTTCGCCACCATCAGCGAGGTCTGGGCCAGGGAGAACAGCGGGACGAGGAAGAACACGGCAAGCCAGGCGAGGCCCGGGATCAGCAGCAGGTACGGCGTCGACCGACGTCGACCGACCCTTGCCTGCTCGAACTTGGCCCCACCGCTGGGGAGGACGGCGACCATGTCACTCTTCCCCGGCGTCCGCGGCCTCGACGGCCAGCTCGTTGCCCGCGTCGAGGTCGTCATCGCCATCGAGCCCGAATGTGAATCCGTACTCCCAGACCAGTTCGATGTTCTCGCCGGTCCTCACCTCGGGCGCCCCCTCGTCATTGAGCTCGAAGCAGGTGACGGGTCGATCCGGGTCCCACGGAGTCTCCACGGTGTACTGCGTGGCGACGCCCGTGAAGGAGACGTCGAGCACCGTGCCGCGCACGCGGTTGACGTTCTGCTCGTCCTTGTACGCGATGCGCATCTTCTCGGGTCGCACACCGATGATGAGGCCCCCGCTGTCGTCAGCGGCGCGACTGGCGGGCAGGCGGACCTCGCCGCCCGGGACGCGGACCAGCAGGTCCGCTCCGTCACGTCCGCTGATCTGGCCGTGCACGAGGTTGCTCTGGCCCAGGAAGTTGGCGACGAAGGCCGTGCGGGGCAGGTCGTACATGTCCGCCGGTGCACCCATCTGCTCGATGAGTCCAGCGTTCATCACCGCGATGGTGTCGGCCATGGTCATGGCTTCCTCCTGATCGTGCGTGACGTGGATGAACGTGGTGCCCACCTCCGACTGGATGCGCTTGAGCTCGATCTGCATCTGCCGACGGAGCTTGAGGTCGAGCGCGCCCAGCGGCTCGTCGAGCAACAGCACCTCAGGGCGGTTCACCAGCGCGCGCGCGACCGCGACACGTTGCTGCTGGCCACCCGACAACTGCGAGGGCTTGCGACGGGCCAACGTCGTGAGCTCGACCAGCGCCAGCACGGCGTTGACCCGGGACTCGACCTCCGAGCCCTTCACGCCCTTGCGCCGCAGGCCGAAGGCGACGTTCTCGAAGATGTCGAGATGGGGGAACAAGGCATAGGACTGGAACACCGTGTTGATCGAGCGCTCATACGGTCGACGCGTGGTGATGTCTCGCTCACCGAGCAGAATCTGCCCCTCGGTGGGTGTCTCCAGGCCAGCGACCATGCGCAGGGTCGTGGTCTTCCCGCATCCGGACGGGCCCAGCAGGGCGAAGAATCCACCCCCCGGCACCGTGAGGCTGAGGTCGTCCACGGCGGTGAATGTCCCAAAGGCCTTCGTCACGTGGACGAGATGGAGGTCTTCGATGCGGCCCTGATCAGCCAACGCTTATCCCTGCGCCTTTCGCGATTACGGTGGTGAACATGGTGGGAGCCGCACACCCTGTGCGGCTCCCACGGTCGATCAGGCTCCTGAGAGCTTGGCGAATTTCTGCGAATAACTGGCCTGCTGCGCGTCGTTCAGCGGCATGAACACCTGCACCTGTGCCAGCGTCTTCTGGTCGGGGAAGATCGCCGGGTTGTTCGTCTGCGTCGGATCGACCTTGGCCATGGCTGCCTGCGCTCCCTTGACCGGGGAGATGTACTGCACGTAGGCAGCCACGGTGGCCGCGACATCCGGCTGGTAGTAGAAGTTCATCCAGGCCTCGGCGTTCTTCTTGTGGGCTGCCAGCACCGGGATGAGCATGTTGTCGGTCCACAGCGTGCCGCCGGACTCCGGGATGTTGAAGCCGTAGGTGTTCGTGTCGTTCAGCATGTCGCCGGACCAGGCGATGGCGGCGATGACCTCACCCGAGGCCATCGCGGTCTTGTAGTCGTTACCCGTGACCTGTCGGATGGTGCCGTCGTCGATCTTCTTCTGCAGCATGTCGATGGCCGCCTGGAAGTCGGCATCCGTGAACTTGTCCGCTCGCTTGCCCATCGCCATCAGGGCGACACCGATCGTGTCCCGCATCTCCGAGAGGATGGTGATGCGGCCCTTGAGGCGGGGGTCCCAGAGCTCGTCCAGCGTCCTGAGCTCGGTCTTGCCCGTGGTCTTCAGCAGCAGCTTCTTGTTCCAGCCGAGCCCGGCGAAGCCCGACATCCACGGCATCGTGTACGCGCGCGTGGGATCGAAGGCGACGTTCATCCAGGTGTCGCCGATGTTCGAGTGGTTCGGGACGTTCGCGAGGTCGATGCGCTCGGCATAGCCCTTGCGGATCCACAGGTTCGCCATCCAGTCGGTGGCGGTGATGAGGTCGCGCCCGATCGGTTGGCCGTTCTCGAGCTGGGCACGGACCTTGGCGTAGAACTCGTTGTTGTCGTTGTAGTCCTCGTTGTAGTTCACGAGGATCCCGGTCTCGCGATGGAAGCGGTCAAGCGTGGGACGGTGGCCCGCCTTGTCCACGTCGATGTAGTCGATCCACGTCGACCAGTTGACGATCTTCTCCTTGTCCGACAGGTCGGTGACGGTCGGTGCCGTCGACGCGGACTTGGAGGCCGTCGCACCACCGATGCCACCACCGCATGCCGCGGCCACGGCCCCCACGCCGGCCAACGCGCCGAACTGCAGCACGCGGCGCCGGGACATCAACTTCACGAGGTGCGCAATGCGCGGGTCCTCAGGCTTCGACTGCATGGAAGTTCCTCCTCCTCACGCTGCGCCGCGGTGGCGCCGCTCCCCAATTGCTCTTTGCATTCTGTCGCAAGCATGTGAACAAGGCATCACGACAGACGGTGCTTCGTCGCTCGTCGTTCGCCGTGCGTTGCCTGCTGCGCTTGCAGCCCCCGACCCCGCGAATGGACGGGGCACCGTCGTGGCGGGCGTGTGTGAATTCGCCGGGCGACATCGCGGTCGCCGCTGGGATGCGGCTGCCGCCCCGGGTGGTGCGGAGGCAGCAGCGACCGCCGGTGCACCACCGATGCAGCCTCGCCCCAACATCATGTGCCTCCCTGAGGACTAAAGGCACAGTAGGCCGGGCGCTGCGGATTCGCTAGCACAGCACATGAAATGCGACGAAATCCTTTGTTTGCACGCCGAATGGCTACGGATTCGCTTGCGAGCGGCAGTCCCGACCTGCGACACTCAACAGCATGGCCAAGGCTGACAACGCGTATGCACCGCTGGACGACGTCTCGAAGGCGATCATCGAGCAGTTGCAGCGTGACGGCAGGGCTCCGTACGCCGCCATCGGCAAGGCGGTTGGCCTGTCGGAGGCGGCGGTGCGCCAACGCGTGCAGCGCATGCTCGACGCGGGCGTCGTGCAGGTGGTCGCGGTCTCGAATCCGATGCACCTGGGCTTCACCCGCGCAGCCATGATCGGCCTGAACGTCGATGGCAGCATGGAGGCAGTCGCGGAGAAGATCGCCAAGATGCCGGAGATCGACTACGTCGTCATCACCGCCGGCTCCTTCGACCTCCTCTGCGAGGTCGTGTGCGAGAACGACGAGCAGTTGCTGGGGATCCTGCAGGACCGGCTGCGCGCGATCCCCGAAGTCAAGGAGACGGAGACCTTCGTGTATCTGAAGCTCCTCAAGCAGACCTACCAATGGGGTACGAGATGAATCCGAACGAACCGCAGGACCACGTCATCACCGGCAAGGATTGGTCGACCTCCGCGCGGGACAACCTGTGGTTGTCGTTCACGCGCCACGGCGCCTTCTACGGTCTGGGCAGCCGCGAGGTGCCCGTGATCACGCGAGCGGAGGGCCTCTACATCTTCGACGACAAGGGGAACCGCTACATCGACGGCCTCTCCGGCCTCTTCGCCACGAACATCGGTCACGGCCGCCAGGAGATGGCGGACGCCGCCCACGAGCAGATGATGAAGCTCGACTACTTCCCGCTCTGGGGCCTGGCGCACGACAAGGGCACGGAACTCGCAGAACGCCTGGCTTCCTACGCCCCTGGCGACCTCAATCGCGTGTACTTCTCGACGACCGGCGGTGAAGCCGTTGAGTCGGCCTGGAAACTCGTGAAGCAGTTCTTCAAGCTCACGGGCAAACCCTTGAAGCACAAGGTGATCTCGCGCTACATCTCGTACCACGGCACCACCGCGGGCGCCTTGTCGATCACCGGCATCCCGGGCGCCAAGCAGTACTTCGAACCGCTGGTCCCGACCACCATCCGGGTGCCGAACACCAACATCTACCGCGCACCGGAGCACCTGCGTGACGACCCGGAGGCCTTCGGCCGGTACTGCGCCCACGAGATCGAACAGGCCATCCTCATGGAGGGCCCGGACACCGTCGCCGCCATCTTCCTCGAGCCGGTGCAGAACGCGGGCGGCTGCTTCACCCCGCCTCCCGGGTACCTCGAGCGGGTACGCGAGATCTGCAACCAGTACGACGTGGTCATGGTGGCGGACGAGACCATCACGGGCTTCGGTCGCATCGGTGACTGGTTCGCCATGAATCGCTTCGGCGTGGTGCCGGACATCATCACCTGCGCCAAGGGCCTCACCTCCGGCTATGCGCCGCTGGGCGCGATGATCGTCTCCGACTACTTCTTCGAACCCTTCAAGCACGGCACGAATGCCTTCCTCCATGGCTTCACCTACGGCGGGCACCCGCTCTCCGCGGCCCTGGCCATGAAGAACCTCGACATCATGGAGCGCGAACGCATCCCCCAGCACGTGCTCGAGAACGAGCAGGCATTCAGGGGGACGCTGGAGAAGCTCCTCGACCTGCCGATCGTGGGCGATGTCCGCGGCGCCGGGTACTTCTACGCCATCGAGTTGGTGAAGGACAAGGAGACGCGTGAGACCTTCAGCGATGACGAGGGCGAACGCCTGCTGCGCGGGTACGTGTCGGGGGCCCTCTGGTACAACGGCCTCTACTGCCGTGCGGATGACCGAGGCGACCCGGTGATCCAGCTGGCACCCCCCTTGACGGCGGGCCAGGACACCTTCGACGAGATCGAGGGCATCCTGCGCAGCGTGCTCGAGAAGGCGCAGGACTTCCTGTGACGATCGACTCGGGGCTCTCGCTCCGGACCACGTTCGGACGGAAGCCCGAGCGGGGCTCACACGAACGGGCAGAATTCAATGCCGTCGTGGATGCCGCACTGGTGGGCCATCTCGCGTACGTCGTCGACGGTCAGCCCTATGCGCTGCCCGTCGCCTTCGCGCGCGACGGTGACGCCCTGCTGTTCCACGGCTCCTCGGGAGCCAGACCGTTCCGCCTGCTGGCGGACGGCGCACCCTGCTGCTTCACCGTGACCCACCTCGACGGGCTGGTACTCGCACGCAGCGCCAACGACTCGTCGATGAACTACCGATCCGCCGTCGTCATCGGCACATGCGGGCAGGTCACGGAACCCGAGGAGAAGGCGCGTGCGCTGGACGCCATCACCGACCATCTCCTGCCGGGACGCCGGGCGTCGCTGCGGCCAATGACGAAGAAGGAGGTCGCGGCGACCATCGTGCTGCGCCTGCCCATCGTCGAGTTCTCCGTGAAGTCGCGCAGCGGCGATCCCGGTGACGAGGGTGACGACATCCACTACCCGGTGTGGTCGGGCGTCATGCCGCTGTCCATGCGATTCGGCGATCCCATCGCGGCAGCCAACCTCGACGCCGGCCTGGACGAGCCCGCCTACCTGCGTGGTTGGCGGGCCTGAGCCTCGCCGCGGCGAAGGAGTGCGATGAGCGATCACGGACCCGAGCCCTGGCCGGACTCGCTGTGGCGTGCGACCGCCGATGCGCCGCCGCCTACCACCCGGGAACTCCCGCGACACGCTGACGTGGTGATCATCGGCGCGGGCTACACCGGACTGTGGACGGCCCTGCATCTGTTGCGTGAACAACCGGGGCTGTCCGTGGTGGTACTCGAGCGGACCGGTGTGGGCTTCGGCGCCAGCGGACGCAACGGCGGCTGGGTGTCGGCGCTCTTCCCCGCCGCCCCGGAGCGGCTCGCGGCCGCCTCGTCCCGCGGATCCGCCATGGCACTGCGTTGGGCCATGCGGGGGGCCGTCGACGATGTCGGGACCTGGTGCCGCGAGGAGGCGATCGACTGCGACTACGCCAAGGGCGGCACCATCACCATGGCGCGGAATCCCGCCCAGTCGGCGTCACTGCGCCAGGAGCTTGCCCATGAGCGCTCGTGGGGTGACACCGATTCGACGTTGCTGGACGCCGCCGCGACCCGTGCGCACATCGGGGCCGCGGGCGTGCAGGCCGGCATGTACACACCGCACTGCGCGGTCGTGCATCCGCTCAAGCTCGCACGGGGCCTGGCGCACGCGGTGCTCGCACGCGGGGGCCTGATCGTCGAGGAGTGCACGGCCCTCTCCTTCGCCCGGGGAGTGGTGTCGACGGATCGTGGCGTCATCACGGGCGATGCCATCGTGCGTGCGACCGAGGGCTTCACCGCGCGCTTCGAGGACCACGCGCGTGAGCTCATGCCGATCTACTCGCTGATGATCGCCACCGAGCCGCTGTCGGACGCGCAATGGGATGCGGTCGGCCTGGCGCAGCGCGAGGCCTTCACGGAGCAACGTCATGTCGTCATCTACGGCCAGCGCACGGCGGACGGACGCCTGGCCTTCGGCGGCCGCGGGGCCCCGTACCACTGGGGATCGGCGATCGATCCCCGCCACGACACGCATGGGCGGGTGCATCGACAACTGCAGGAGACCCTGCTCGAACTCCTGCCCCAGCTCGCCGGCGTGCGCATCACCCACCGCTGGGGTGGGGCGCTGGCGATCCCGCGCGACTCCCTCCCCTTCGTGCGCTTCGAGGACGGGTTGGGGGCGGCTGGCGGTTACGTGGGTGACGGCGTGGCCGCAGCCGCGCTCGCCGGTCGCACCCTGGCCGACCTGGTCCTGGGGCGCCGCACAGCGCGCACGGAACTGCCCTGGGTCAACCACCACGGCCGGCCCTGGGAGCCTGAGCCGCTGCGATGGCTGGAAGCGAACGGCATGCTCGCCGGGCTGGGCCTCGCGGATCGATGCGAGGCCCGCACGGGCAGACCGAGCCTGCTGGCGAGCCTGCTGTACCGGATGCTCTAGCGCGGCCCGGGGATGCGGGGCCGCCCGGCCTCCGGTACCACCCTGGCGGCCAACTGGATGATGGCCTGGGTGGCGGACAGCCAGGAGACGTTGGCCGGCGCGACCATCACGATGTCGCGCACGATCTCCTCGCGCATGGCCGTGCGCTCGAGATCGGCGTTGGGCACGAAGGGCAACCACATGTCTGTCGCGATGGTGATGCCGAGCCCCTGCGCTGCCATCTGCATGGTCGCCGCCACGTCATTCACCTCATGCTTCACGTGCGGCTCCACCCCCACGCGCCGGAAGGCGGCGCGCGTCACCCGGCCCAGAACGGTCGACTCGGGCGGCAGGATCCAGGCCTCATCCGCCAGGTCACCGAGGGACTGCGGTCGGGGACCCGGTGTCGGGTGGGCGATGTGCCCGGCGATCCAGTAGCGCTCGGTCATGAGGTTGACGATGGACGTCGAGCGATCGCGCGGCAGCGGCACCTCGGGGTGCTCCAGCCCGAAGGCCAGGTCGACCTCCCCGCGGGAGACGGAGCGCACGCTGAAGTCGGCGTCCACCTCTCGGGTCTGCACCGTGAGATCGGGGAATCGCTCGGCGGTCTCCGCCAGCAGGGGTGCGAGCAAGGCGGCTGCAGAGCTACCCCAGGTGCCGAGCACGAGGGTTCCGGAGAGCTCTCCGCCGGCCTGCGACACTGCAGCACGCGCCCGGTCCTCGGCGGCCAGCACCCGGTCGGCCTCTACGGCGAGCGCCCGTCCCGCGTCCGTGAGCATGGCCCGGCGGCCGATCTTCGTCATGAGGGGCACACCCACCGACTTCTGCAACTCCGCGAGTTGCTGCGAGACGGCGCCCGGCGTGTAACCCAGTTCATCTGCGGCCTCGGCCATGGTGCCCCAACGGGCGAATTCGCGCAGGGTGGCCAGCTGGGTGATGTTCAGGCGGGTCATGCGTCAGTCCCCCACACAACGAGAATGCGCGGCCCCGCCCCCGCATGACTGGGGATGGGACCGCGCATGGAATCGAACGTCGCCTGCCGCTCGATCAGCCTTCGCGAACGATGAGTGTCATATGCGCCGCGAGCGCCACAACGGCGAGAGCCGCAATGATCCACATGCTGTGCTCCTTCCCTCGGTGCAGGGTGGCCCTGCGATCGTTGACGCCATCTGGTGCTGGCGTCCTTGAGGGAAGTGTGGAGGAAGGCTGGATATAGCACAAGCGATGCTTTCTACGAAGTATTCGTTAGCAATGCTAATGCATAGGCCGATCGACGGCCAGATGTGCCCGCCGAACGGTACCCCGGAGGGTATCTCGCACGCCCCCACTCGATCAGCGATAGGCGGCGATTCCGGTGAGCGCCTCCCCGATGACGAGCGTGTGCATCTCGTGCGTGCCCTCGTAGGTGAACACGGACTCCAGGTTGTTGCTGTGGCGGATCACCGGGTACTCGAGGGTGATGCCGTTCGCCCCCAGTACCGCCCGGCATTCACGCGCGACCCCCAGGGCCATCTGCGCGTTGTTGAACTTCCCCATGCTGATCTGCTCCGGGCGCACCTCGTGGGCGTCCTTGAGGGTGCCGATGCGATGTGCGAGCAACCAGCCCGTGTCCAGCCCCACCGCCATCTCCGCCAACTTGCGCTGCGTGAGCTGGAACCCGGCGAGCGGACGGTCGAACTGCACCCGCGAGGTCGAGTAGTCGATGGCGCTTTCCAGGCAATCGCGAGCGGCTCCCAGGACGCCCCAGACGATGCCGAAGCGCGCCTCGGAGAGGCAGGTGAGGGGACCGCGCAGGCCCTTGGCCAGCGGCAGTTGCGCGGAAGCGGGCACGCGCACCTGGTCGAGCACGAGCTCCGAGGTCACGGAGGCCCGCAAGGAGAACTTCCGATGGATGACATGGGCGGAGAAGCCGACCGAGTCCGTGGGGATCACGAAGCCACGGACGCCGTCCTCGGTGTTGGCCCACACGACGGCGACATCAGCCACATTGCCGTTGGTGATCCACATCTTGGTGCCGGTGATCACCCAGTCCGCACCGTCGCGACGGGCGAAGGTGCGCATCCCCGCCGGGTTGGAGCCGAAGTCCGGCTCGGTGAGCCCGAAGCAGCCGAGGGCTTCGCCGCGGGCCATGCGCGGCAGCCACTCCTGCTTCTGCTCCTCGCTCCCCCAGTGGTGGATGGCGAACATCGCCAATGACCCCTGCACGGAGACGAGCGACCGGATCCCGGAGTCACCGGCTTCGAGCTCGAGGCAGGCCAGGCCATAGGCGATGGCGTCGGTGCCGGCGCACTCATAGCCCTCGAGGTGCATCCCGAGCAGGCCGATGGCGCCCATCTCCCGCGCCAGTTCCCGCGCCGGTATCTCCCCGCGCTCGAACCAGTCCGCGATCTCCGGCTTGATCCGGCGCTCGACGTAGTCGCGCACGGTGTCACGGATGACGCGCTGCTCCTCGCTGAGCATGCCGTCGAGGTCGAGCAGGGCGAACGGACGCTGGGGCATGGTGGCTTCTCCTATGGTCAATGGCCGAGGACGCGGCTGACGCGTTGGACGGCTTGGTCACGATGGGCGTGCAGGAGGGCGATGGTGCCCGGCACATCCCGCGCACGAGCGGCGTTCAGGATGGCGCGATGCTCACGCCGCACGGTCTCGCGGTTGTCGGGCGCCGCGAAGTAGAGGGAGCGGTAGGCGTCGGTGGCATCCCAGAGTTGGCGGATCAACCGTGACGTGCGCGGCAGGCCCGCCCGGTCGAACAGCAGGAAGTGGAACGCCCGGTTGGCGGACGTCATGGCGGGGATGTCCTCGCGCAGCGCGGCCCCCTCGATGGCCGTGAGCGCATCCACCATGGCTTCGAGATCGTCCTCGCTGAGTAGGGGCAAGGCGACCGCCACCGCGTCGTCCTCCAGCAACCGGCGGATCCGGTAGACCTCGGCCAGGTCGCTGCTCGACAACTCGGCCATGAAGTAGCCGCGGTGCGGGTGGTAGGCCACCTGGCCCTCGCCCTCGAGGATCTTCAGGGCTTCGCGCAACGGCACCCGGGAGGTGCCGAGTCGTTCCGCGAGCGCCTCCTGCCGGATCTGTTCGCCAGGCCTGAGTTCCCCGTTCACGATCGAGCGGCGCAGTTCCGCGAGCACGAACTCCTGGGCCGTCGGGGGGCGACGCGGTCGTTCCGCGGTCATGGCAGCGCCGCCGCGATGTCGGTGTCGCCGAGCGCCGGAGGTGCCAGGCGATAGGTGGCGGGGGTCCTGGAGAACTGCACGGGGTGGGCGACGGTGCGCACGCCGCCCGCCACCGCCACACTCGCCAGCCCCAGTCGCTCCGCCAGGGCGAAGGCCTCGTCCATGCCATTCACCGGTCCGCAGGGGACCCCGACCGCGGTGAACGCCCGGGTCCAGTGGTCGGCGCCCTGTCCGCGCAGCACCGCTTGCAGCGCTTCGCGCAGGGCCTCGCGATTGGCCACCCGCAGCGGATTGGTCGTGAACCGTGCGTCGTCCGCCAGCCCCACCAACCCGAGTGCGTTGACACAGGCCCGGAATTGCCCGTCATTGCCGACGGCCAGCGCCAGCGCACGGTCCGCGGTGTCGAAGACCTCATAGGGCGCGATGCTCGGATGGGCATTGCCCATGGCGCGGGGCACCACACCGGCACCCACGAAAGCACCGGTCTGGTTGACCAGCCCCGAGAGCGAGGAGCCCAGCAGGGTCACGTCTACCCGCTGACCTTCACCAGTGGCGTCACGGTGGCGGAGGGCAGCGAGGACGCCGAACGCGCAGTGCAGACCGGTGATGACGTCGATGACGGCGACGCCGACCTTGGTCGGCGATTGCGGGTTGGCCCCGGTGATGCTCATGAGCCCGCCGACTGCCTGCACCAAGAGGTCATAGCCGGGCATGAGCGCCGCTTCGGCCGTGCGGCCGAAGCCGCTGATCGACGCGTAGATGAGGGCCGGCTGCTCCGCAGCAAGCTCCTCGTAGCCGAGTCCGAAGCGCTCCATGGTGCCGGGGACGAAGTTCTCCACCAGGACGTCACAGGAACGGATGAGGGCCAAGGCGTCACGCCTGCCCGCCTCGCTCCGGAGGTCCAGGAGCAGCGAGTGCTTGTTGCGGTTCACCGAGTCGTAGTACGTGGCGACGCCGTGCGGATCGTAGGGCGGCCCCCACTGCCGGGTGTCGTCGCCCAGCGCCGGACGCTCCACCTTGAACACCTGGGCCCCGAGGTCGCCGAAGAGCATGGTGGCGTAGGGCCCGGCGAGCACACGGGAGAAGTCGGCGATGCGGATGCCGTCGAGTGCGCCTGCCACTGGTCCCACCCCTCGCTGCTTCCTGACACGGTCTGGATATTGTATCCAATCGTGTCCGACCGGCCAGACCGGCGGAGGCAGTTAGCCGACGGTGGCCGCCAACTGACCGCAGGCGCCGTCGATCTCCCGCCCGCGGGTGTCCCGCACCGTGACCGCGACGCCCTTGGCCTCCAACCGGCGCACGAACTCCCGCTCGTCCCGGGGATCGGACGCCGTCCACTTCGAGCCGGGGGTGGGGTTCAGCGGAATGAGGTTGACGTGCACGAGGTGGCCGCGCAGCAGGTCTCCGAGCAGGTCCGCCCGCCAGGCCTGGTCGTTGATGTCACGGATGAGCGCGTACTCGATGGAGATGCGCCTCCCTGTGGCCTCCGCGTACTCCCAAGCCGCGTCGAGCACGCGCTCGACGTTGAACTTCTTGTTCAACGGCACCAGTTCGTCACGCAACGCGTTGTCCGGGGCATGGAGGGACAGGGCCAACGTGACGGGGAATCCGCTCTTCGCGAGCTCCTGAATCCGTGGCACCAGGCCGACGGTCGAGACGGTGATGCCGCGTGCGCTCAGGCCCAGGCCCTCCGGGGACTTGGCCGTGAGGCGCTCGATGGATGCCACCACACGCTTGTAGTTCACCATGGGTTCGCCCATGCCCATGAACACGATGTTCGACACGCGGCCGGGGCCACCGGCGATCTCGCCCCGCGCGAGGGCGCGGGCGCCGGCCATCACCTGCTCCACGATCTCGGCGGTGGACAGGTTGCGGCGGAGTCCGCCCTGCCCGGTCGCGCAGAAGGGGCAGTTCATGCCACATCCGGCCTGCGACGAGATGCACATGGTGACGCGATTCGGGTAGCGCATGAGCACGCTCTCCACGAGTACGCCGTCAAACAGCCTCCACACGGTCTTCACCGTGGTGCCCTGGTCACTGGTGAGCGTGCGAATCGGTTGCATGAGCGGGGGCAGCAGGGCCGGCACCATGCGCTCCCGATCGACTGCGGGTATGTCGGTCCACTCGTCGGGCTCCGCACTCAGCCGACCGAACCAGTGCCGACTCACCTGATCCGCGCGGAAGCCCTTGATGCCCAGGCCCTCGACCACGCCGCGACGCTGCGCACCGCTGAGGTCGGACAGATGTGTGGGTGGCATGCTCCCGCGGGGCACGCTGAGCTCCGCGATGCCGGGAGCCGGGATCAGGGCGCCGAGGCTGCCCGCGTCGGAGGAGGCATCCAGGCCGGGGGTGCAGTGCTCAGTCATACGTTCATCCATGCGAAGGCGATCCAGGCCACGAGGGCGTTGATGAGCAGTGAGTCCAGCCGATCCATGAACCCACCATGACCGGGCAGGGCGCGGCTCATGTCCTTGACGCCGAGGTCGCGCTTGATGGCGCTCTCCGCGAAGTCGCCGACAGTTGCGGTGATGGACATGACGATGCCGAGGGCGACACCCTGCCAGGGGGCCAGCGGCAGGAGCAGCGGCACCACCAGGGCGCCGAGCAGCGACTGGGCGACCAGCGAGCCGAGCAGCCCCTCCCACGATTTCTTGGGGCTGATGGAAGCGGCGATCGGGTGCTTGCCGAAGAAGACGCCCGCCGCGAACCCACCCGTGTCGTTCCCGGCGGTGAGCAGGACCATGACGATGACGCGCTCCGCGCCAGAGGAACCGACGGACATGGCCGTGGCGAACCCCACGAGCAGGGGCACATAGGCGATGACGAGCACCGAAGCCGCCAGGTCGTCGAAGTAGCCCTGGAAGCCCCGCCACAGGCGGACGGCGGCGAGCACCACCACGGTCCCCGCGAATACGCCGAGGGAGACCTCCGGGCTGAAGCGATACGACACGGCCGGCAGGATGATCGCCGCAGGGTAGGCGACCTCACGGACGACGTGACGCTCGTGGCGCTGCAGGGCGTTGGAGAGCTCACGCACCGCCAGCGCGGAGGCGACCATGGCAATGACGACGAAACCGACGCGGAACCAGAGCAGCGTCACCGTGAGCAGGGCCAGGAGGCCGATACCAACAGCGGTGGCCGCAGGGAGGTCTCGCCCCGCGCGGCCACCGCTGTTCGTCGTCGGTGAACTCAAGGTCAGACCTCGAGCAGTTCTGTTTCTTTGTGCTTCAGGATGTCATCCACGTGTGTGACGTACTTCGCGGTCAACTCGTCCAAGTGCTTCTCCGCGCGGCGCACGTCGTCCTCGGAGATGTGCCCGTCCTTGAGCAGCTTGTCCATGGAGTCCTTGGCGTGGCGGCGGAGGCTGCGCATCGTCACCCGTGACTCCTCGGCCTTGGAGCGGGCCACCTTGATGAACTCCTTGCGCCGCTCCTCGGTGAGCTGCGGGATGGAGATGCGGATGACGACGCCGTCGGAGGTGGGATTCACCCCGAGGTCGGAGTCGCGGATGGCCTTCTCGATGGCGTGCATGGCGCCCTTGTCGTAGGGCGTGATGACGACCATGCGCGCCTCCGGTGTCTGGAAGGACGCGAGTTGCGGGAGCGGCGTGTGCGTGCCGTAGTACTCGACCGAGATCTTCTGGAACATCGATGCACTGGCCCGGCCGGTGCGGATGGTCGCGAAGTCCTCCTTGGCCACCTCGACGGCCTTCGTCATCTTCTCTTCGGCTTCAAGCAGGATGTCGTCGATCACGTTGCGCTCCCAGTGGTGATGAGGGTTCCGATTCTTTCACCGCGCACGGCGCGCGCAATGTTGCCTTCCACGAGCAGGTTGAACACCTGGATCGGAAGGCGATTGTCCTGGCACAGGCTGATGGCCGTGGCATCGGCGACCTTGAGGCCACGCGTGAGCACATCGTGGTGCGAGAGCGACTCGAACTTCTGCGCGCCCGGGTTGGTACGGGGGTCCGCGTCGTAGACGCCGTCGACGCCCTTGGCCATGAGGACCACCTGGGCGTTGATCTCCAGCGCCCGCTGCGCGGCGCATGAGTCGGTGGAGAAGAAGGGCACGCCGAGCCCGGCGCCGAACACGACCACGCGCCCCTTCTCGAGGTGCCGGATGGCGCGCAGTGGCGTGTACGGCTCCGCCACCTGCCCCATGGCGATGGCGGTCTGGACACGTGTCGGGCAGCCCTGGTTCTCCAGGAAGTCCTGCAGCGCCAAGCAGTTCATGACCGTGCCCAGCATGCCCATGTAGTCGGCACGCGAGCGATCCATGCCCCGTTCGGCCAATTGGGTGCCACGGAAGTAGTTGCCGCCACCGATCACCACGGCGACCTCCACGCCCGTGCTCACGACGGCCGCGATCTGCCGGGCGATCGAGTGCACCACATCGGGATCGACGCCCAATCCGCCGCCGCCGGCGAAGGCCTCTCCGGAGAGCTTCAGGAGCACACGCTTCCAGCCGCCCTCGGGGGCCTCCGGCCAGACCTCGAGCGTGCCCTCGAGTTGGGGTTGCACAACATCGGCGCTGTCGGCATTCATGCGCACCTCCGGAGGAGTGAGATCGGCCGAGAGCGAGTTCTCGGCTACCGGGCGTCGACACGGAGTCGGCGCGAGGCGGACTACCTCCGAGGTCAGGAGTCTGCCAGAAAGCGGTCGGACGCGGGTACGGGAACGGGGCGGCTCTTCACCGCCCCGTTCCCGTACTGCTTGATCCGGCCCGCGCTCAGCCTGCGACCTCAAAGCGCACGAACTTGGAGACGCTCGTGCCGTTGGCCTCCAGGAAGGCCTTCACACTCTGCTTCGCGTCCTGCACCGACGGCTGCTCGAGGAGCACGACGTCCTTGAAGAAGCCCGTGACCCGGCCCTCGACGATGCGCGGCAGGGCGGCTTCAGGCTTGCCCTCCTCGCGCGCGGTCGCCTCGGCGATGCGCTTCTCGTTCTCGACGATGTCCGTGGGCACTTCGTCCCTCGTGACGTACTGCGGCTTCATGGCTGCGATCTGCATGCCGATGGCGCGCGCGATCTCGTGGGAGCCCGCGTAGGCGACCATGACGCCGACCTGCGGGGGCAGGTCCTCGGAACGCTTGTGCATGTACAGCGCGACGTCGCCGGTGAAGCAGGCGACCTGGCCCAACTCGAGCTTCTCGCCGATGACCGCGGACAGGGCCGAGATAGCCTCGCCCACGCTCTCACCCGACGCCAGTTTCGCGGCGTTGGCGGCCTCCACGGAGGTGGCGCCGGCAGCGGCCACGGCCTCCACAACCTTCGCAGCCAGGGCCTGGAAGTCGTTGTTCTTGGCCACGAAGTCGGTCTCGCACTGGAGCGCGATGAGCGCGCCGTTGTGCTCGGCGACGAGACCGTTGTTGGCGCTGCGTTCGGCGCCACGCTTCGCAGCCTTGGCGGCACCGGAGATGCGCAGCAACTCGATCGCCTTCTCGAAGTCGCCGTTGGTCTCCTCGAGGGCCTTCTTGCACTCCATCATGCCGGCAGCGGTCATGTCGCGGAGCTTCTTCACGTCTTGGGCACTGATGGCCATTTCTTCAATCCTTCGTGACATGCATCGGCCCGCTCGCGCGGGCCGATGCTGTTGGAAAATCAGGCTTCCGGAGTCGCCTCTGGGGCGGCCTCGGCAACCGGCTCGGCGACGGTCTCGGCAACCGGCTCGGCGACGGCGTCAGCAGCCGGCTCGACCGCGGCCTCAGCCGCCGGTGCGGCCAGCAACTCGGCCTCCCACTCAGCCAGGGGCTCGTCGGCACCCACAGCCTCACCCTTGGCGACGCTGGACCGCGAGACCAGACCCTCGGCCACCGCATCGGCGATGACGCGGCTCAACAGTTCGACGGCGCGGATCGCGTCGTCGTTGCCGGCGATCGGGTAGTCGACCTCATCCGGGTCACAGTTGGTGTCGAGGATCGCGATGACCGGGATGCCGAGCTTCTGGGCTTCCTTGATGGCCAGGTGCTCCTTCTTGGTGTCGACGACCCAGATGGCCGACGGGACCTTGTAGAGCTCGCGGATGCCACCGAGCAGACGCGACAACTTGTCCTTCTCGCGCCGGAGGATGAGCAGTTCCTTCTTCGTCAGGCCGGAGCCGGTGGTGTCGTTGAGGTCGCGGCCCTCGAGCTCCTTCAGGCGGGCGACCCGCTTGGAGACGGTGCCGAAGTTCGTGAGCATGCCGCCCAGCCAACGCTCGTTGACGTACGGCATGTTGACGCGGGTGGCCTGGGCCTTGATCGGCTCCTGCGCTTGCTTCTTGGTTCCCACGAAGAGGATGGTGCCGCCATGCGCGACGGTCTCACGCACGAATTCGTAGGCGCGGTCGATGTGACCGAGTGACTGGTTGAGGTCGATGACGTAGATGCCATTGCGTTCCGCGAGGATGAAGCGCTTCATCTTGGGGTTCCAGCGGCGGGTCTGGTGTCCGAAGTGAACACCGCTCTCAAGCAGCTGGCGCATCGTGACGACGGCCATGGTCGTTCCTTCCGTGGGCGCATCGCGCCCGTTCCGTTGATGCCACACCGGTTGGCGCGGCCCTGATGACCCGAGATGCGTCGATGCCGAGGCACACGATGACGCGACCCGCTTGTGGTCATGCGAATTCCCGTGCGCAGGCGCACAGGTGCCTGAATCGTACCGTGCATTCACCGCTGGGCGGACCACCACGGAGACCTCCCGAACGGGGGTTGGGCTCCGACCATGATGATTCCCGAGCTGCTCGTCGCCCTCCTCATCGCCTCCAATCCGGCAACGGACAATCGCCTTGCGCTCGCGCCGGTGACGCCATCCCGGGTGCTCGCGCCCTTCCGTGAACCCCAGGATGACTATGCGCCGGGCCATCGCGGTGCGGACCTGATTGCCTCAGCGGGCCAGACCGTGCGCGCCCCGATGTCGGGCACCGTCACCTTCACTGGCTCCGTGGCGGGCCGACCCATCGTGGTGATCGCGGACGGGAACCGCATGGTGACGCTCGAGCCGGTACGGGGGACGGTCGCCGCCGGGCAGGTGGTGGCGGCCGGGGCGCGCGTCGGCGTCGTCGGCACTGGTGGCCACTGCTCGCGGCGCTGCCTACACCTGGGGCTGCGCGTCGGCGGCGCCTACGTGGATCCGCTGCGCCTGAGGGTGCACCTGGTCCCCTAGCCACCTACGCGCGCGGGTGCGCGCGCTCGAAGGTCTCACGCAGTCGATCGAACGAGACGTGTGTGTACAGCTGCGTGGTCGCCAGCGACGCGTGTCCCAGCAACTCCTGCACGTAGCGCAGGTCGGCCCCACCCTCAAGCACATGCGTCGCAGCACTGTGGCGCAGGCCGTGGGGCGAGATCTCGGGCACGTCCGGCAGGTGCCGGAGGAGCCGCTGCAGCACCGTGCGCACCATGCGCGGATCGATGCGGCCGCCCCTTGCGCCGAGGAACAATGCCTCCGCGGAGCGATCGTTCGCCAGGCTCGGTCGCCGTTCCAACCAGGCCTCCAGGGCTTCGGCGGCCGGTGCCCCGAAGGGCACGATCCGCTCCTTTCCTCCCTTGCCCAGCACCCGCACGGTGCGTTCCACGCGATCGACCGCGCCGACATCCAGGCCCACGCACTCGCCAACCCGGATCCCGGTGGCATAGAGCAGCTCCAGGATCGCGAGGTCCCGCACGTGCTCGCCCGAATCGTCGTCGGCGACCGTCGCCGCCAGGTCGAGCAGCCGTGAGGCCTGCTCCTGGCGGAGCACCGGCGGCAGGGTGCGCGCCACCTTGGGACTGGCCAGGCCCGCGCCCGGATCGCCCACCGCGAGACCGCTGCGCTCCGCCCAGGCCGTGAAGGTGCGGATGCTCGCCACCCGCCGGGCCACCGTGGAGTCAGCCGTCGCTTCCCGTTCCAGCGCCAGCCACTGTCGCAGCACACTGAGCGTCAGCGAGGACGGGCCATTCACGCCCGACTCGGCAGCCACCTCCGCCAGCCGAGCGACATCACCCCGATAGGCGCGGATGGTGTGCTCCGAGAGCCCGCGCCCGCGCCGCAGATGATCGACGTAGCCTTCGATCGCCGTCGTCCAGGTCTCACCCACGCACCCACGGTGCAAGCCCGGGGGCGCGCGGTCAAGCGACCGCGCCGCGCAAGGGGCGAGCACGTCGCCAGAGTCCCGTGGCCTCCTCGATCACGATGCCGCGACCAGCGAGCAACGCCAGCGCGCCGTAGACCCGACCCAACCCGAGATCGGCCGGGACCAGGCCGAGGATGGCGTCCACGGAGACCGGCCTGCGCGCCGGCAGGACCTCATGTACCGCCCGCTCGTCCGCGCTGAGATCGTCCCACTCGTTGGAGGGCGCGACCGGGTCCGCCGCATCAACGGTGCCAAGGGGCGCGACCAGGGCGAGGACGTCCTCGTCGCTCGTGACCACGCGCGCATCCTGTTTGAGCAGGCCGTTGGTGCCGCCGCTCTCCGGGGACGTGATGGGACCGGGCACCGCCATGAGCACCCGGTTCAGCGCCCGGGCATGGGCGTAGGTGGAGATCGAACCACTGCGCAGGCGGGCTTCGACCACCACCGTGCCGTAACTGAGCGCGGCGATCAGTCGGTTGCGCACAAGGAAGGAGGGCCTGGTCGGGTGAGCACCCGGCGCCGCCTCGCTGACGAGCAACCCGCGCTCGGCGATCCGATCGAAGAGCGCGCTGTGCTGCGCGGGATACGGCACGTCGATGCCGCAGCCCAGCACGGCAATCGTCGTGCCTTCGACCGCCAGCGCTCCACGATGAGCTGCGGCGTCAATGCCGACCGCACCGCCGCTCACCACCGGGAACCCGCGCTGTGCCACGCCCGCGGCGAACTCAGCAGCGACGCGCTCCCCGTATCGGCTGCAACAGCGCGCCCCCACGATGGCGACCGAACGCTCCCTGCCGAGCGCCTCCAGGCCCTGGCCGCGCACCCAGAGCGCCCAGGGCTCGAACGACCCGAGCGCCTCCAGTTGGAGCGGCCAGTCGGGGTCCCCGGGAATGATGATGCGGGCCCCCGCGCATTCGCCCCGCGCCAGCACGGCTTCGCTGTCCGTGCCCAGCAGACGTTGCGTGAGTTGCCCTGGGACCGACGGGTGTCCGTGCGCGATGCGGGCCCAGGCCTCCTCCACGCCCCACTGCTTGAGTTGCAGGTTGAGCGGGGAGCAGGGGTCGGCCATGAGCGAGCCGATCACTGCGGCCTTGAGACGACCCGACATCATGCCGCCCACCTTCCCCCCGCGTCGCGCAGGTGCATGGCGATGGCGAGGTCCTGCTCATCGGGGGCGGGCCTTCCCGCCAGGTCCGCGCAGGTCCAGGCCAACCGGAGCATGCGATCGACGCCCCGCGCGGATGGTTGGTCCTTCTCCAACAGCTGCTCGTTGAAGCGTCGCGTGATGTGCGAGGGCAGGGGCCAGTCGCGACGCAGGACCGGACCGGGAACCTCGGCGTTCAGCCTCCACGGGGTGCTCCGCAGTCGGTCCCGTTGCCGCTCCCGGGCCGCGAGCACGCGCGCCGCCACCGTGGATGACGACTCGCCGGCGAATTCAGCGCCGAGCGCCACCTCGTGTGGGGCCGGCGTCTCCACGATGACCCGCACATCGATGCGGTCCATGAGCGGACCCGACAACTTCGACAGGTACTTCCGCCGTTGGACGGGAGTGCACGAGCAGCGGCCATGCCGGTCGAACGCCTGTCCGCAAGGGCAGGGGTTGGCCGCCAGCACCAACTGGAAGCGGGCCGGCAGCACGACCGCGAACTCACTGCGCGCGATGGCCACGAACCCGGATTCGAGCGGCTGCCTGAGCGCCTCGAGGACGGAACTCTGGAACTCCGGGGCCTCGTCGAGGAACAGGACACCGCGATGCGCGGCGGTGATGAGGCCGACCCGCGGGTTGCTGCGGCCCCCTCCGACGATCGCCACAGCACTCGCCCCGTGGTGCGGCGAGGCGAAGGGGGCGATCGTCTGCAATCCGGCGGTGCCATCATGGAGCACCGACTGCACCGCAGTGACCTCCAGCGCGGCTTCGATGTCGAGGGGCGGGAGGATCGAGGGAAGGCGCTCGGCCAGCAGGGTCTTGCCCACGCCGGGGGCGCCGAGCAGCGCGATGTGGTGCCCACCCGCAGCCGCGACCTCGAGAGCGAACTTCGCGGCGTGCTGCCCGCGCACATCGGAGAGGTCCTTCACGGGGGACGGCGGCTCCGCGCGCGGCGGCACGTCCGTCCCCTCATCTCCGACTTCGCAGTCGACGCCGAGCAGGCGCAGGGTGTGTCCAAGGGAACCGACACCCACCACGTCAAGGTCGGGCACCAGCGACGCCTCGGCCACATTCGCGCGCGGCACGATGATGCGGGTGTACCCCCAGCGTGCAGCCGCCATGGCGATCGGGAGCACGCCGCGGGCGGGACTGACCCGCCCGTCGAGCCGCAACTCTCCGATGACCACAGTGCGTTCCAGACGACCCACCTCCAGATGCTCGTCTGCCGCGAGCAGCGCGAGGGCGATCGCCAGGTCGAGGCCCGATCCGAACTTGGGCAGCCAGGCCGGGGACAGGCCGACGGTGATGCGTCGCTGCGGCCACGGGAAGCCCGTACAGACGATCGCGGAACGCACGCGGTCACGGGCCTCGTTGACCGCCGTGTCGGCGAGGCCCGTGATCGACATCCCGACCAGGCCATCCGCCAGGTGGGCCTCGACCTCCACCACGTGGGCATCGACACCCACCACGATCGCAGTGGCTGCCCTCGCGATCGTCATCAGCAGACACCTTCGATGTGCTGGACATGGGTGAATCCGGCGTCGTCGACCAACACCGATATGACATCGATGCGAACGCCCGCGCGTGCGCTCCCATTGGCGGCCAACCACTGGGCGGCGAGGCGGCGCAACCGTTGCGCCTTCTCCGCCGTCACGGCCTCCAAGGGGCTGCCGAAGCGCAGGCTGCGTCGGGTCTTCACCTCGCACACCGCCACGATGCCGGCACGTTCGGCGACGATGTCGAGCTCTCCCGTTGCGCACCGCCAATTGCGATCGAGCAACGACCACCCGTGTTGGGTCAGGAACCTGGCTGCCAGCGCTTCTCCGTACCTACCGAGCGCATCCTTCTTCTGCATTTCGAACCTCCGCGCCAAGTCGAGCGACGGGGTCTGTCTTCGGAGGGGCGGCGCGCGAACCCCTGTGTACGAGGGGGACGGCCAACGTGCTGTGGGTGGGATCCGCGACTCAGTTCGCTGGATCGGGCAGCAGCTTCCAGGAGCGTCGGTGCTGCTCGCAGGCGCCGAGCGTGCGGATGGCCTCGCGGTGGGACGCACTTCCGTAGCCCTTGTGCTGCGCGAAGCCGTAGCCGGGGAACGCTCCGTCCATCTCCACCAGCCGACGATCCCGCTCCACCTTCGCCAGCACGCTGGCCGCGGCCACGGCGGCGCACTGCTGGTCCGCCTTCACCCGGACATGCACGTGCGGCTCAACGACGGCGGGGGCGGGCGAGAACAGGTCCTCCCGGCTGGACAGCCAGTCGTGGCTGCCGTCGAGGATCACCACATCCGGCGCGATGGAGAGCGCGGACAGTCCGCGCAGCGCAGCGCTGCGCAGCGCGCCGAGGATCCCCAGTGCGTCGATCTCGGCGGCGCTGGCGTGTCCGACGGCGCTGTCTGAGCACCAC
>JAJXSV010000080.1 GCA_021784375.1 Actinomycetes bacterium
CCGAAACCATGCTGCTCTCGGCCACCACGGCCGGCAAGCAGCCGAAGGATCAATTCGACTTCTTCCCGCTCACCATCGACGTCGAGGAGCGCATGTACGCCGCGGGCCGCATCCCCGGCTCGTTCTTCCGCCGCGAGGGTCGCGCCTCCGAGGACGCCATCCTCACCTGTCGGCTCATCGACCGCCCGTTGCGCCCCGCATTCGTCAAGGGACTCCGCAATGAGGTCCAGGTCGTCGTGACCGTGCTCAGCCTGAACCCGCAGCACCTGTACGACGTGGTCGCCATCAACGCGGCCTCGCTGTCCACGCAGCTGGCGGGCCTGCCGTTCTCCGGCCCCATCGGCGGTGTGCGCGTCGCGCTCATCCGCGGCCAGTGGGTGGCGTTCCCGACCGTCGAGCAGTTGGAGGACGCCGTGTTCGACATGGTCGTCGCCGGCCGCATCGTGGGTGACGACGTCGCCATCATGATGGTGGAGGCGGAGGCCACGGAGAACACCATCGAGCTCGTGAAGGGCGGCGCCAAGGCGCCGACCGAGGAGGTCGTGGCCGAGGGCCTCGAGGCCTCCAAGGCCTTCATCCGCGTGCTCTGCCAGGCCCAGGCCGAGTTGGCCGCCAAGGCAGCGAAGCCGACCGCCGAGTTCCCGATCTTCCTCGACTACCAGGCGGACGCATATGCGGCCGTGGAGGCCGCAGCCATGGACGCCGTCGCCCAGGCGATGACGATCGTGAGCAAGGCCGACCGCGAGGCCCGACTTGACGAGATCAAGCTCGACATCGTCGAGCGCCTCGCCGAGCAGTTCGAAGGGCGCGAGAAGGAGCTGTCGGCAGCGCTGCGCAGTGTCACCAAGAAGGTGGTGCGCCAGCGCATCCTGCGCGACAAGCTGCGCATCGACGGTCGCGGCATCACCGACATCCGCCAGCTCTCGGCCGAGGTCGAGGTCGTGCCCCGCGCCCACGGTTCGGCGATGTTCGAGCGTGGCGAGACGCAGATCCTCGGTGTCACCACGCTGAACATGCTGAAGATGGAGCAGCAGCTGGACACCTTGAGCCCGGTCACCCGTAAGCGCTACATGCACAACTACAACTTCCCGCCGTACTCGACCGGTGAGACGGGTCGCGTCGGCGCACCCAAGCGCCGCGAGATCGGCCACGGCGCACTCGCTGAGCGCGCCCTGGTGCCGGTGCTGCCCACGCGCGCGGAGTTCCCCTACGCCATCCGCCAGGTGTCCGAGGCCCTCGGCTCCAACGGATCGACGTCCATGGGCTCGGTCTGCGCGTCGACCATGTCGCTGCTCAACGCCGGTGTCCCGCTCAAGGCCCCGGTTGCTGGCATCGCCATGGGCCTGGTGTCAGACCTCGTCGACGGCAAGGCCGAGTATGTCGCCATCACTGACATCCTGGGCGCCGAGGATGCCTTCGGCGACATGGACTTCAAGGTTGCCGGTACGCGTGAATTCGTGACGGCGCTGCAGCTCGACACCAAGCTCGACGGCATCCCGGCACACGTGCTCGCGGGCGCCCTCAAGCAGGCCCGCGATGCCCGCTTCACGATCCTCGAGGTCATGAACGACGCCATCGCCATGCCGGACGAGATGTCGAAGTACGCACCTCGCATCATCTCGATCCGCATCCCGGTCGACAAGATCGGCGAGGTCATCGGCCCGAAGGGCAAGATGATCAACCAGATCCAGGAGGACACGGGCGCCGAGATCTCGATCGAGGACGACGGCACCATCTACATCGGTGCCACGGACGGCCCGTCCGCCGAAGCGGCGCGCGCTGCGATCAACGCCATCGCAAACCCGCACATGCCCGAGGTCGGCGAGCGCTTCCTGGGCACGGTCGTGAAGATCGCCGCCTTCGGCGCCTTCATCTCCCTGCTCCCCGGCAAGGATGGCCTGCTCCACGTCACCAAGATGCGGAAGCTCGCGGGCGGCAAGCGGATCGAGAACGTCGAGGACGTCGTGAAGGTCGGGCAGAAGGTGCTCGTGGAGATCACCGAGATCGATTCGCGCGGCAAGTTGTCGCTCGAGGTCGCCGAGGATGACGAGGCCGTCAAGGCCGAGGCGCTTGCGGTCGAAGCGGCTGCCGAATGACCAAGGCGCACTCGCGGGCCGGGTACTTCCCGGCCCGCGAGCAGCGTCCTGGAACCACTCGCACACTGTTGAGCGAGGCTGACGGATCCCTCGTCAGGCGCACCGTCCTGCCCGGCGGTCTGCGCGTCATCACCGAGCATGTTCCGGGCGTGCGCTCTGCCTCGTTCGGCGTCTGGGCCGGCGTGGGTTCGCGTGACGAGACCGCCGCCATGGCCGGCTCCGCGCACTTCCTGGAGCACCTGCTCTTCAAGGGCACACCCACGCGCGAGGCCCTGGAGATCTCCGCCGCGATCGATGCTGTCGGCGGCGACCTCAACGCCTTCACCACGAAGGAGTACACCTGCTTCTACGCACGTGTGCTCGATCAGGACCTGCCGCTGGCAATCGACATCATCTGCGACATCGCGAACAACGCCTTGATCCGGAAGGCGGATGTCGAACAGGAGCGGCACGTCATCCTGGAGGAGATCGCCATGCGCGATGACGACCAGGCGGACTCCGCACACGAGCTCTTCGCCGAGGCGATGTTCGGCGAGCATGACCTCGGTCGCCCCATCCTCGGCACCGTCGCGACCATCCACGCCGCAACCACGGCGAACATCAAGCGCTTCTACGCCAAGCACTACAAGCCGCACAAGCTCGTGGTGGCGGCCGCTGGCAATGTCGACCACGCGGCGGTCGTGCGCCAGGTGAAGCGCGCTTTCGCCCATGTCCTTGACGGCGAGTCGCTCCCCGCCGAGCGCCGCGCCATGCGTGCCGCGGACTCCGTCGGCCATGGCGTGCGTGTGCTCACCCGCAAGACCGAGCAGGCCCACCTGGTGTGGGGCGTGCCGGGCCTGCCGCGCGCCGACGAGCGCCGGTACGCCGTCGGTGTCCTGAACGCCGTCCTCGGCGGCGGCATGTCCTCCCGCCTCTTCCAGGAGGTGCGCGAGAAGCGCGGGCTCGCCTACAGCGTCTACTCCTTCGTGTCCGGCTTCGCCGATTGCGGTCAGGTCGGCGTCTACGTCGGCTCGCAGCCGGCGAAGATCGATGAAGTGCTCGCGGTCGTGAAGACCACCATCAACGACGTGCTCATCAACGGCATCACCGACGATGAGCTCCGACGCGGCAAGGGCCAGCTCAAGGGCGGCCTGGTCCTCGGCCTCGAGGACACCGGCGCCCGGATGACGCGCATCGCCAAGGCGGAGCTCGTCACCGGCGAGCTGCCGGGGGTCGATGAGGCGTTGTCGCGCATCGAGGCGGTCACGCTGCAGGACGTCTCCGAGGTGGCGAGGGAACTGTTCTCCCAGAAGCCGACACTCGCCGTCGTCGGGCCGCTGCGCGGCGCGGGCCGCTTCAGCGCCACCTTGTAGTCGCAAGCGCTGCGCGTACCGTTCTGCCATCGACACGAGGGAGTGCCATGACGATTCGAGTGGGTGTGCTGGGTGCACGCGGGCGCATGGGCGCCGACGTGTGCCGCGTGGTCGAGGCGGCGCCTGACCTGGAACTGGTGGCCCAGGTCGACGTGGGGGACGACCTCATCGAGCTCACGGCGGCCGGAGCGGAGGTCGTGGTCGATTTCACCACGCCGGACGCCGTGCTGCAGAACCTCTCCTGGTGCATGCGCCATGGCATCCACGCGGTGGTCGGCACGACCGGCTGGAACACGTCGAAGTACGACGTCGTCCGTGAACAGCTCCAGGCGCATCCCGAGGTCGGCGTGCTCATCGCCCCCAACTTCGCCATCGGCGCGGTGCTCCTCATGAAGTTCGCGGAGCAGGCCGCCGCCTTCTACGAGAGCGTCGAGATCGTCGAGTTGCACCACCCCAACAAGGTGGACGCCCCATCGGGCACCGCGCGAGCGACCGCGCAGCGGATCGGCGCGGCCCGTGCCGCCGCCCGACTCGCGCCCATGCCGGATGCAACCACGCAGCTGCTCGAGGGTGCCCGAGGCGCTGAGGTGGACGGTGTGCGCGTGCATTCCGTGCGCCTGCGCGGACTGCTCGCGCACGAGGAGGCGCTGTTCGGGAACCCCGGGGAGGTGCTCACCCTGCGTCACGACTCCCTGGACCGGTCATCGTTCATGCCCGGAGTGCTCCTGGGCGTTCGCGGGGTCGCGGCCCGCCCGGGCCTCACCATCGGGCTGGACGCCTTCCTGTGAGGACGCGCCTGACCGTCGGCGTGCTACTGCTCGTCGTCGCCTTCTACTCGATCGCCCTGCTCGGCATGGGGGTCGCCTTCATCGCAGCCGGGGGCCTCGGCATCCTCATGGGGGCGGGCATCCTCGCCATCCTCGCCGCGAGCGTGTGGGCTGTGGTGCGCGAGGTGCGATTCGGCATGGACAGCATGCGCTTGGCCCGCACCCTGGGCGAGGAGGATGGCGTACCCCTCGACACCGCGGTACGTGACGCGGACGGCCGCACCGATCCCACCGCCGCCCAGATCGAGTGGCAACGGCGCAAGGCCATCGTCGACTCGGCTCCCCAGGACTGGCGGGCCTGGTTCCTGCTCGGCATCGCCTATGACAACGCGCGGGATCGCAAGCAGGGACGAGCGGCCGTGCGCGAGGCGATCCGGCTCTTCCGCCAACGCGGCTAGGCCATCCAGCCCAGGTGGCGCACCAGCGCGGTCGTGGCTGCCGCACTCACCACCATCACCAGGAAGTTGGTCCGACGCGCCATCAGCCCGATGGCGACCGCCATGCCGGGGACGCGGGCATCGAGCAGGATCGCGTGCTTCGAGGTCACTGCCTGGACGGTCACGATGCCGGTCAGCAGCGCCACTGGGAGGAGCGCCGCGACGTGGTGCACGATGCGCCGGTCCAGCACCCGCTCCGGGAGCAGGTAACCGGCGAGCTTCTCCGCGTAGCAGCCGAAGGAGGCGATGAGCACCGAGGGCCACATCAGGCCACCACCTCGGGATGGCGAAGGAGCGTCGTCGTCGCGACGCCGAAGGCGATGAGCGCGCAGCACAGTACGGGCACGCCCGCAGGCACGAAGGGCACGAGTAGCAGGGCCAGGGCGCAGGAGCCGGCTGCGACCAACCAGCTCTCGCGATCGCGAAGGCGCGGCCACAGCAGCCCGGCCAGGCCGGCCGCGATGGCGGTGTCCAGGCCGAAGGCCCGAGGGTCGCCGATCGCCTGTGCCGACAATGCCCCGATCAGGGTTGCGGTGTTCCAGAGCACGTACACGCTCAGGCCCCCCGCCCAGAAGCCCAGCCGTGACGCGCGACCGTCCTCGAGTGACTCATCCTGCGCGATGGAGAGGGCCGTCGACTCATCGATGGTGAGCTGGGCGGCGAGCAGGCGCCAGCCGTGACGCACGCGCAACACGGTGGACATCCGCACCGCATACATGGCATTGCGGACGCCCAGCAGCAGGGCGGTGGAGATGGCGGCAGCAGGCGCGCCACCGGCGCCCAGGACGCCGACGAACGCCAGTTGCGAGGCGCCCGTGAACATGAGCACGGAGAGCGCACAGGTCTGGATGACCCCGAGGCCGGCCGTGACGCCCATCGCCCCGAAGGACACGCCGTAGACGGAGACGGCCAGGCCGACGAAGACGGCGTTGCGGATGATGGTCACGCGGGTGACGGCGAATGACGCGTGCGCGTCCGTCCCGGTGTGCATCGGCACAGCGTATTGGCGACGATCACTGCCTGTCGCGAAGCGGCGGAGGGCAGGCGATGCCCAGCCGGTAGCCCACCCCGCGCACGCACTCGACGATGTTCGGTCCCCCGGCGGCCGCCACCTTGGCGCGCAAGCGCGAGATCGCATCCTCGATCGCGCGCTCGCTGCACACGCCCTTCCACCCGATGAGCCGCAGGCTGGGACGGTCGATCACATGGCGTGGTCGGTCCATGAATGCCTCGAGCAGGTCGAACTGCAGCTGACTGAGGACGACCTCCGTGTCACGGACGTACAGCCTTCGTCCGTCGCGGTCGAGCAGCAGTGGATGGATGCGGATGCAGCCCAGTTCAATGACGGCGCGTGACGCTCCGTGTTCGTTCATTGCAACCCCCTGGGCGGCACGCTAGGGGGCTGCCATGCTCGGTCCACAGGGGTCGAACGGCCTTGACACTGGCGGCTCGCCGCGCGGCAGCCGTGACACCGTCGTGGCGCGCCGTGGGGTCGCCCGGGGTCACGTATGGTGGACCAATTCCGATCGAGGCAGGGCACGCATGGATGAGATCTCGTTTCGCAGCGATGTGACCGTTGAACTGGTGAAGCACGCCGCTTCCGACGCGGATGTCATCTGGGCGGCACGGGTGTCGACCAAGGGCGAGCAGTCGCTGGAGGACGTGGAGGCCGACTCCAGCCGGTCCGGTGGGCTCATCAACTACCTGATGCGCGACCGGCACGGGTCACCGTTCGAGCATGCCAACTTCACCTTCTTCGTACGCGCCCCCATCTTCATGTGGCGCGAGCACTTCCGTCACCGCATCGCGTCGTACAACGAGGAGAGCGGCCGGTACAAGGTGCTCGAGCCCGTCTTCTACGTACCTGGACCCGAGCGCAAGCTGGTGCAGGTCGGCAAGACCGGCGCCTACGAGTTCGTCGACGGGACGCCCGAGCAGTACGAGACGGTCGTCGCCGCGACCAAGGAGGCCTGCCACCAGGCCTACGCTGCGTACAACCGCATGCTCGAGGCGGGTGTCGCCCGTGAGGTCGCCCGCATCGTGCTCCCGCTCAACATCTACTCCTCCGCGTACGTCACCATCAATGCGCGTTCACTCATGAACTTCCTGTCCCTGCGCACCACGAGCCCGGACTCCCGCTTCCCCTCGTTCCCCCAGCGGGAGATCGAGATGGTCGGGGAGAAGTACGAGGCGGTGTTCCGCGAACTCATGCCACTCACGCACGCCGCCTTCGTCGCCAACGGCCGGGTCGCCCCTTAGCGCGATGCGGAGCGCCGCGCCCCGATCGGCTCGCGCTGCGCGGAGGTGGTACGGCTAACCTTTGAGCATGAGTCCTACTGGTACTGCCGCCAATCCCTTCGGCACCATGCTCACGGCCATGGTGACGCCGTTCAAGGCCGACCTCAGCGTGGACTACGGGGCTGCGCAGCAGTTGGCGGCGGACCTGGTGGCCCTCGGCAATGACGGACTCATCATCAACGGCACCACCGGCGAGGCACCGACCACCATGCCGGAGGAGAAGGCGAAGCTGGTGGCGGCAGTGGTGGAGGCGGTCGGCGACCGCGCCTTCGTGGTCGCCGGTGTCGGCAACAACGACACCGCCGATTCGGTGGAGCATGCCAAGGAGGCGGCCAAGGTCGGTGCACATGGGCTGCTCGTCGTGTGCCCGTACTACAACAAGCCGACCCAGGAGGGCGTCATCGCCCACTACCGCGCCATCGCCGATGCCACGGACCTGGGCGTCGTCACCTATGACATCCCGGGGCGCGCCGGCATCCAGATCGCGCACGAGACCTTCATCGAGCTTGCCAAGCACCCGCGCATCGTCGCCAACAAGGATGCGAAGGGCGATCCCTGGGCGGCCCAGCGCGCCATGCTCGCGACGGGTCTGCCCTTCTACAGCGGCGACGACACCTTGAACCTGCCATTGCTGGCCGTGGGTGCCTGCGGCTTCATCAGCGTCACCGGCCACATCGTGGCGGACCGGCTCAAGGCCATGGCATTCGCGTACCGCGCCGGCGATGTCGGGACGGCCCTGCGGATGAACCAGGAACTGGTGCCGGTGACACATGGCGTCATGGGGCGGGTGCCGGGCGCGATCGCGAGCAAGGCGGCGCTCGACCTGCTCGGGCGTGCGGGTGGCGGCGTGATGCGTCTGCCCATGGTGGCACTCGGTGCGCCCGGTCGCGAGACCCTGAGGGCGGATCTCATCGCCGGCGGCTTCGCACTCTGATGGTCCCCAACCTGGAGCTGCCGCCCAAGCTCGACAAGGGCACCCTGCGCGTCGTCCCCCTGGGCGGCATCGGCGAGATCGGCCGCAACATGACGGTCTTCGAGTTCGACGGGAAGTTGCTCATCGTGGACTGCGGTGTGCTGTTCCCCGAGGACTCGCAACCGGGAATCGACCTCATCCTCCCCGACTTCGACTACATCCGAGAACGTCTCGACGACATCGTCGGCATCGTCCTGACGCACGGCCATGAGGACCACATCGGCGCCGTCCCGTACCTCCTGCGCGAGAAGCGGGACATCCCCCTGCTCGGCTCGCGCCTGACCCTGGCGCTGGTCGAGTCCAAGCTCAAAGAGCATCGCATCACGGCGTACACGATGGAGGTGCGCGAAGGTCAGCGCGAGAGGCTCGGCGCCTTCGACCTGGAGTTCATTGCCGTTTCCCACTCCATCCCCGACGCACTCGCGGTCGCCATCTCCACGCCTGCGGGGGTCGTCGTGCACACGGGCGACTTCAAGATGGACCAACTCCCGCTCGACGGGCGCATCACGGACCTCAATGCCATGGCGCGACTGGGCGACGCCGGCGTCGACCTGCTCCTCGTCGACTCGACGAACGCCGAGGTGCCCGGCTTCCTGATCTCCGAGCGGGAGATCGAACCTGCGCTACACAAGGTGTTCGGCACCGCGCAGGGCCGCATCGTCGTGGCCTCGTTCGCCTCACACATCCACCGCGTGCAGCAGATCATCGATGTCGCGGTGCGCTACGACCGCAAGGTCGCATTCATCGGGCGCTCCATGGTGCGCACCATGGCGATCGCCCGCGACCTGGGTTACCTCAAGGTCCCTGGCGACACCATCATCGCCGTCGACGACCTCGAGAAGTACGACGACAGCAAGACGGTGCTCATCTCCACCGGCTCGCAGGGCGAACCGATGGCGGCCCTCGCGCGTATCGCCAATCGGGCCCACCAGATCAGCGTCGGCCCCGGCGACACCATCGTGCTCGCCTCATCGCTCATCCCCGGCAATGAGCATGCGGTCAACCGCATCATCAACAGCCTCACGAACCTCGGTGCGACCGTGGTGCACAAGGGCAACGCCAAGGTGCACGTCTCCGGGCACGCTGCCACCGGGGAACTCCTCTACCTGTACAACATCGTCAAGCCGCGCAATGTCATGCCGGTCCATGGTGAACCACGGCACCTCAGCGCCAACCTGAAGATCGCCATGAAGACGGGCCTGCCCCGGGAGCGCGTGCTGCTCACAGATCGG
>JAJXSV010000081.1 GCA_021784375.1 Actinomycetes bacterium
GCTGGCCTGCTTCGGTGGAGTTCTTGGCCACCAGGACGATGGTGGCGACGAGCGCCAGGCCCATGCCGGCCATGCCGAAGAGGTTGCCGCGCTTGGCCGTCTCATGCTTGGAGAGTCCGGCGAGGGCGAAGATGAACAGCACGCCAGCGATGATGTAGGCGGCCTGGATCACGCCCGCCAGCTGTTCTGAGGCAAGGAAGTCGTTCATCGGGTCAGTCCTTCCGGAACATCTCGAGCATGCGGAGCGTCACGAGGAAGCCACCGAAGATATTGATGGAGGCCACCAGCACGGCGACCACCGCGAGTGCAGTGACGACGTTGTTGGTGCGCCCGATCTGCAGCAGGCCACCGACCAGGATGATGCCGGAAATGGCGTTGGTCTCGGCCATCAACGGCGTGTGCAGCGCGTGGGCCACATTGGAGATGACGTAGTAGCCGACGAAGATGGCGAGAGCGAACACCGTGAAGTGGCCGAGCAACTGCGACGGTGAGTAGGCGGCCATCAGCCCGAAGAGCACGGCACCGATCGCAGCGCGATACATGGCAACCTTGGGATTCTTGGGTTTCGGTGGTTCCTTCACCACCGGCGCCGCTTGCGCCGCGGCCGGGGCTGCGGACACTTGTACCGGCGGCGGCGGCCACAGCAGTTCGCCATCCTTGGCCACCGTCATGCCGCGCTGCACGACGTCGTCGAAGTCCAGCTTCACCACGCCGTCCTTGCCGGGCGTGAGCAGCTTGAAGAGATTGACCACGTTGGTGCCGTAGAGCTGGCTGGTCTGGCCGGCCAGACGCGAGGCCAGATCGGTGTAGCCGATGATCGTGACCTGGTTGGCGGTGGAGACCTTCTCGCCGGCGACGGTGCCGACGACGTTGCCGCCATTGGCAGCGGCCATGTCCACGATCACCGAACCCGGACGCATGGCTGCAACCGTCTCGGCCGTGAGCAGCGTGGGAGCCGGGCGTCCCGGGATGAGGGCAGTGGTGATGACGATGTCTGCGGCGCGTGCTTCTGCGTCGTACATAGCGGCGGTGGCGGCCACCTGCTCCGCTGTCATCTCCTTGGCGTAGCCGTCCTTGGAGACTTCCTGCTCCATATCGACGAACACGAATTCGGCACCCATGGACTTGACCTGCTCGGCCACTTCGGGGCGTACGTCAAAGGCGCGCACAATGGCACCCATGGAGCCGGCGGCACCGATCGCGGCCAGACCGGCAACGCCGGCACCCACCACGAACACGCGGGCCGGTGGCACCTTGCCCGCCGCCGTCACCTGACCGGTGAACTGGCGGCCGAAGGCGTGGGCCGCTTCCACGACCGCGCGGTAGCCGGCGACGTTAGCCATCGATGACAGCACGTCGAGCGCTTGGGCTCGGGAGATGCGGGGAACAGCGTCCAGCGCCAGCGCGGTGACGCCCGCCGCGCGCAACTTCTCCACCAACTCCGGCGAGCGGCCCGGGGCCATCATGGAGATGAAGATCGCGCCCGGACGCAGCATGGCGATCTCGTCGTCTGAGGGTGCATTGACCTTGGCCACGACATCACTCGCCCACACGGTGGCGGTGTCGGCGACCGTCACGCCGGGAATGGCGTAACCGGTGTCGGGCTGATCGGCGTGTGCACCTGCACCCGCTTCGACGACCACCTCATAGCCGAGTTTCACCAGCATGGCTGCTGTGGCAGGGGTGGCGGCGACGAGCGTCTCACCCTGCTTGGTTTCGCGGGGGATACCGATGCGCACGTTCTTACTCCTCGAACTGGCGGCCGGTGGCCGCAGGGTGGATCGGGATGACACGACCGAACGGAACAGGTGCTGTCACGCCGGAAATGCAGCGGGCAGCGAGGGCAAGACGTCCGTGTCGGCGAAGTGGGCGCGGCTCAGTTCGGTGAGCCGCGCAAACTGCCATGAGCGAAGTTTGGTGGATGACGCAGGATCAGCAAAACGGGCATTTTGTACCGTCTTGCTTGGAAATCCTGTGACGGTCATCACCCCTCGCCGATCAGCGCAGGCAACGACCGTTCGCAGTGCGCCGGCCCGCCCGGCGACGTCTACATCGCGTGCAGCACTAGGCCAAAGGACTCCCCCGGACGGGCATGGTGGTGTTCCATGACCTCATAGGTCAGCAAGCGGGAGGACAGATGCCCACGAGCCAGGAGATCCGCGATGCACAGCGGGCTGCGTGGGCGACCCTCGCCCCCGGCTGGGAGAAGTGGGACCACATCATCATGGATCAACTGCGTCCGGTCACGGACGCCATGATCCAGCACCTCGACATCGCAGCGAATCAGGAACATCTGGACGTGGCCGCTGGCACTGGCGAACCCGGGCTAACCATCGCCAGGCGAGCACCTCGCGGCCAGGTGATGCTCACCGATCTCTCGGCCGAGATGCTCGCCATCGCGAGTCGCCGCGCCCAGATGCAGGGCATCGACAACATTGCCTCCGCAGTCTGCAGCGCGGATTCACTGCCGTTCCCGGATGCGAGCTTCGACAGCATCACCGTGCGCTTCGGCTACATGTTCTTCCCGGATCTCGTTGCAGTAACCCACGAATTCGTGCGCGTCCTCAAGCCCGGCGGAAGGCTCTGCGCATCGGTGTGGGTCGAGCCCCAAGCCAATGACTGGACGTCAATTCCCATGCAGGCCATTGCAGCAGAGGTCGCCTTGCCCGTGCCCGCTCCGGACGCACCACACATGTTCCGTTGCGCCGCCGCCGGGCAGGTCTCCGCGCTGTATCAGGCCGCGGGCCTGCACGACGTCAAGGAATGGGACGTCGAGGTTGCGCTCGTCACAAACTCTCCGCAGCAGTACTGGGACATGATCAGCGAACACGTGTCCCTCGCCGTTGCTGCTTTGCAGCGCGTGGATGCTGCGGCACGACAACGCATCGAACAGGTAGTCGTGGCCAAGGTCGCCGCCTACCAACGGGATGGTTCGGTGCACGTGCCCGGCTTGGCGCGCTGCATCATCGGCACCAAGCCGTGACGACCACGCAATTACGCTGTGAACCGCATGCCGACGACGCACCCCGGGAGTACGTATGGCAGTCCGTGTTGACCTGAACATCTCACTCGACGGCTTCGCCAGCACGACCGATCAGACACCGGAGCGGCCCTTCGGTGACGACTGGCCGCGCCTCACTGCCGCCTACGTCGCCACCAGGACCTTCCGCGAGCGAGTCATGCATGACACATCGGGTGCTGGCACCACCGGCGTCGACGACAAGTACGCGCAGGCCTACTTCGCCGACCTGGGCGCCGAGATCATGGGTGCCGGCATGTTCGGACTGCACAACTTCCCCGACGATCCCAACTGGCAAGGTTGGTGGGGCGACGAGCCGCCGTTCCACGTCCCGGTCTTCGTGCTCACGCACTCCACGCGGCCCTCGCTGCAAATGGCCGGCGGCACCACGTTCCACTTCATCAGCGCGACCCCGCAGGAAGCCCTGGAACGGGCACTTGCGGTTGCGGGTGGGAAGGACGTGCGCGTGGGTGGCGGCGCCTCTGTGGTGCGCGATTTCCTGAAGGCCGGCCTGGTCGATCAACTGCACGTGGCGATCGCGCCGATCATCCTGGGCAGTGGCATTCGACTGTGGGATGACCTGCGCGGCCTCGAAAAGACCTACGAGGTCACGACGGAGACCGCCGAGAGCGGCACGATCCACCTGACGTTCCGCCGGTAGGAACCGAGCCTCGGCACGGGCGCGAAGGCACGGGCGCGAACCGCGCCGCTGGGACTAGACGTTGAAGCGGAACTCCACGACGTCGCCGTCCTGCATCACGTAGTCCTTGCCCTCCATACGCGCCTTGCCACGGGCTCGGGCCTCGGCGACAGAGCCGGCCTCCACCAGGTCGGCGAAGGAGATGACCTCCGCCTTGATGAAGCCCTTCTGGAAATCGGTGTGGATCTCGCCTGCCGCGACGGGTGCGGTGTCGCCCTTGTGGATGGTCCAGGCGCGCGTTTCCTTGGGCCCGGCCGTGAGGTAGGTCTGCAGCCCCAGGGTGTCGAAGCCGACGCGCGCCAGAATGGCCAGGCCGCTCTCCGTCTGGCCCACGGAAGCCAGCAGTTCCAGCGCTTCATCCTCATCCAACTCGACCAGTTCGGCTTCCAGCTTGGCGTCGAGGAACACGGCTTCGGCCGGCGCGATGAGCGCACGCAGCTCGTCCTTGAGTTGCCCGTCCGCCAATTCCGCCTCGTCGACGTTGAAGACATAGAGGAAAGGCTTGGCCGTGAGCAGGCTGAGTTCACGAATGGGTTCGGTATCCATGCCCGACTTGAAGAGCGTGGTGCCGGCGTTGAGGAATTGCTGCGCCTGCTGCGCCGCCTCCAGAACATGCGCGCGTTCCTTGTTGAGCCGCGCCTCCTTCTCGAGACGCGGCAGCGCCTTCTCGAGGGTCTGCATGTCCGCCAGAATCAACTCGGTGGAGATGGTCTCGATGTCCTCGCGGGGATCGACCTTGCCTTCGACGTGCACGACGTCGGGGTCGGTGAAGACGCGCACCACCTGGCAGATGGCATTGCACTCGCGGATGTTGGCGAGGAACTTGTTGCCCAGGCCCGCGCCCTCTGAGGCGCCGCGCACGATGCCGGCGATGTCCACGAAGGTGACGGAGGCGGGCAGAATGCGCTCGCTCTTGAAGATCCCGGCCAGCACTGCCAGACGTGAATCGGGCACGCCGACGACGCCGGTATTCGGCTCGATGGTCGCGAACGGATAGTTGGCAGCCAGCACGTTGTTGCGTGTCAGCGCGTTGAAGAGCGTGGACTTGCCCACATTCGGCAGTCCGACGATCCCGATCTCAAGTCCCACGTCGGCGAAGTCTAGGTGCCGCGTCGTGTCGGCCCGCCCCTGTCGTACCCCCACGGCACGCTGGGGCCATGGACATGACAACGCTGGCCGTAGGCCTGCTCCTGGGTCTGGCCCTGGGCTTGGCATACGCCTTTCGCATCAAGGCCGCTGCCGATTCGGCGCAGGTCGCCCTGGCGCAGGCAGAGGGCCGGCTACAGCAGTTGGAGCAGCACAATCGTGATCTCTCGGCGGCCGCTCAGCGCCAGCAATCCCTGGACGACCTGCTGCGGCCCATGGCGGAAGGGCTGAACTCGGTCACACGGGCAGCCCAGGAGGCCGATCGCCGTCGCGTCGAGGCCGAGACTCGCATCCAGACGGAGATCGAGAACATCAAGACCAGTAATGAGAATCTGGGCTCCGCCACCCGCCAGTTAGTGGCCGCGATGTCCAAGGGCCAGTCGCGCGGGCAATGGGGTGAGATGCAGTTGGAGCAACTGCTCTCCCACGCCGGCCTGGTGGAAGGCGTGCACTACCGGCGGCAGGACACCCGTGGCCAAGCCGACAGCGCCCTACGACCCGACCTCGTCGTCCTCATGCCTGGCGGCGGCGAGGTGCTGGTGGATTCCAAGTTCCCCTGGGATGCCTTCTTCGAAGCCATGGGCAGTGACGAGCAGGCCCTGCGGCTGCCGCTGCTGCAGAAACACAGCCGTGACCTCGCGGCCCGCGTCAACGAGCTGGCTCGCAAGGACTATGCAGCCAGCTCGGCCAACACGCCCGACTTCGTCATCCTCTTCCTGCCGCTGGAGCCGTTGTTGAGCACTGCCCTGGACCAGGACGGCCTGCTGCTGGAACGGGCCTTCGCCAAACGGGTCATCCCCGCCACCCCCACCACCATGGTGGGTCTGTTGCGCACCATCGGCTTTGCCTGGAATCGCCACGACCTGGCCGTGAACGCTGAGGAGATCCGCAACCTCAGTCGCGAGATGCTGGCACGGCTCGGCACCATGGTCGGCCACCTCAATGACACCGGCGATCAGTTGCGGCGTGCGGTTGACAGCTACAACCGACTGGTGGGCAGTTTCGACAGCCGGGTGGTCACCCAGGCCCGGCGCATTGCCGAGCTGGGGGTTCCCGGCGCCTCCGAGCTCAATCTTCGCGACGGCATCGACGAGCAGCCACGGACGGTGCGCACCGAGGCCATCGAATCCTGACCTGCCGCTTGCCGCGATGGGACGGGAGCTGACGCTGCGCTGCCGTACCCTTACGCCGTGAAGTTCGACGACCACGAGATCTGGGGCGCCCCCGTGCAGGCGGCGGCCGCGGAAGCGGAGGCTCCTGCCGTGGAGGTGCCGGCACCGGCGTTGGCCACCGCGGGTCGGCTCTACCGCTCGGCCGGCAGCGAGGCCCACCCCGATGCCGTGGTGGCGCTGCCCAACCATCATCGACGTCACACCACCAGCACCCCGGTGGAAGCCACCTCTTGGGCGAGCACCGGTGTGCACCCTGCCATCTCCATCAATTCCCTGATCCCGCCGCGCCCGGCGCCGATCGAGGACCCGGCCATTGCTGAGGTGCTGGGTGCTCGCACTCGAGTTGCCGCAGAACCGGCACCGGAGCCCGCGGCCGGGAGCGGTTTCACCGGCTGGTTCCGCCAGGCCACCGGATTCGCCCCTGAGCCCTCCCCTGCACTTTCCACCAAGGCCCCCGCGCCCAAAGCGCGCAGGGCAATGCCGGATCTGGGTGGCGCCGCCCGGGTCCTGTCGGCTTCGGTACTGACGCCCAAGTCCTTCGCCGTGCTGGCCTTCGTGATCACCACGCTGGTGGCACTCGTGAACATGCAGCTGGCCACGTCCCTGGGTGCCGGCACCGGTATCGCCCTGGTGCTGGTCACCGCGTATGCCGGCTGGACGCTTCCCGCCCACTCCCGTTGGGCGGCCTGGGTGCTGCCGCCCTATCTGCTGATGGCGGCCATCGTGGTGTCGGGGCAGTTCGGTTCCGGTGCACCCGGCCGCAGCATCAGCGGGCAGGTGCTGCTCGTGCTGTCGGGACTCATCACGCTGGCGCCCTGGCTGGCAGTGGCCTGCCTGCTGGGCCTGCTGCTTCCGGCCCTGCGCGGCCGGCGCGCCTGACCCGTAGCAACGCCGTCCGGCTTCGCTACGCCGCGAGTGTCACTGCTCGCGTGAGGACTTGAGATCGCGTCGCAGTTCCGGCGGTAGTGAGAACACCAGCGACTCCTGGGCGCCGGTGACTTCCTCGACCTTGCCGAAACCGTGCTCCTTGAGCCAGTGCAGCACTCCGATCACCAGCTCTTCGGGCACGGAAGCCCCGGAGGTAAGGCCCACGATGCCCGCACCCTCGAACCAATCGGCCTGCAACTCATCGGCGGTGTCGATGCGGTAGCCCTTGCGCGCGCCGGCCTGCAGCCCAACCTCGAGCAGGCGTACGGAGTTCGACGAGTTGCCACTTCCCACCACGATCAGCACATCGCAGTCAGGGGCGATCTCCTTCACCGCCGTCTGGCGGTTCTGCGTGGCGTAGCAGATGTCGTCACTGGGCGGGCTGATGAGATGCGGCAGCCGATCGCGCAGCCGCTCCACGGTCCGCACGGTCTCGTCCACTGAGAGTGTGGTCTGTGAGAGCCAGACCGTCTTGCGTTGCGGATTCACCTGCACCGCGTCGGCGCCGGCAGGGCCATCGATGAGGGTGATGGACGCAGGTGCCTCCCCCATGGTGCCAATGACCTCTTCGTGGCCCTCATGGCCGATGAGCAGAATGTTGTAGCCCTCGTTGGCGAAACGCCGGGCCTCGGAATGCACCTTGGATACCAGCGGGCAGGTGGCGTCGATGGCCTTGAGCCGGCGTTCGGCGGCCTCCACGTGCACGCTGGGTGCCACGCCGTGCGCGCTGAAGACGACGGTGGCGCCGTCCGGAACCTCGTCGAGTTCCTCCACGAAAATGGCGCCCTGATCGCGCAACTGCTCGACCACGTACTTGTTGTGGACGATCTCCTTGCGCACGTAGATGGGGGCGCCGTACAGCGTGAGCGCCTGCTTCACGGTCTCAACGGCGCGATCAACGCCGGCACAGTAGCCACGGGGGGCAGCCAGCAGAACGGTTCCCGGAGTACGCATATCGGACATGGTAGACGTTCGGCCCGGGTCGGATCCGACGGGCCGTTGCCGAGCAGGCGCCTGCGCCCCCGGCGCGCTCAGGCCCGGCTGTCGGAGGGGCGTGGTTGGCTACGCGCATGACGCTTCCCGGCCAGGCCCCCGAGAGCGCGTACCCGGTACGCGAGCTGTCGGCGCGCATAGGGGACACCATCAACAAATGGCCGCGGGTGTGGGTCGAGGGCCAGCTGGCGGAACTCAACCTGCGCGTCCCCTGGGCGTTCTCCGTGTTGCGGGACGCAGATACGGACATGTCCATCCGCCTCGCCGGCCCCGCCGCCGTGTTCACGCGCGCCGAGGTGCAGATCGGCAGCCGGGTGGCGGTGCTGCTGCAGCCCGAATGGCGGCCCAACAACGGCACCCTGCAATTCCGCGTGCATGCGGTGCAGACCGTGGGCGTGGGCGAGCTGCTGCTGCGCCTGGAAAAACTGCGTGCACTGCTGGCTGCCGAGGGCCTGTTCGCGCCCGAGCGCAAGCGGCCACTGCCAGTGCTGCCCCACCTGGTGGGCCTCATCTGCGGACGCGAGAGCGACGCCAAGCACGACGTCATAACCAACGCCAGTAAGCGCTGGCCCCATGTTCGCTTCGAGGTGGCGGAAGTAGCCGTGCAGCGCCCCACCGCCGTGGAGCAGGTGAGCGCCGCCCTGCGTCGTTTCGAGGCCGATCCCGAGATCGACGTCATCGTCATCGCTCGCGGCGGCGGCGCCTTCGAGGATCTCCTGCCCTTCAGTGATGAAGGCCTGTTGCGCGTGGTGTCGGCCTGTTTCACGCCCATCGTGAGCGCCATCGGCCACGAGCAGGACCGACCGCTGCTGGACGATGTCGCCGACGTCCGCGCATCCACCCCCACCGATGCGGCGCGCCGCATCGTTCCGGACATGGAGGAGGAGTTGCGCGGACTGGATCGAGTGCGCCAGCGCTCGCTGCAACGGGTGCAACGTGCGCTGGAACGGGAATCACTGGCGCTGGCCCGGCTGCGCGATGCCATCGATCGTGCCCACCCGGCACAGGTCATCGAAGAGCGTCGACGCGAGAACAGCACCCTGCGTGCCCAGGCGGCTGCGCTGGCGTTGCTGCGTATCGAGCGCTGGCGGGCCTCACTGGGCACGGCACATGCACGGCTCACCGCACTGTCGCCGCAACTCACCCTCGATCGCGGGTTCGCGGTGGTGCGTAACGCCGATGGCAG
>JAJXSV010000082.1 GCA_021784375.1 Actinomycetes bacterium
CCACCTCTCAAGCGCCGTCTCCAGGCGATGCAGCGAGTGCGCGAACACGTATCCGAGTACCACCACGCCACCGCCCCACACGATGCCGCCCATGGCATTCCACTTGAGGAAGACCCGGTATGGCATGCGGCTCATGCCCGCCAGGGCCGGCACCAGTGCGCGCAGCAACGCCTGCGCGCGACCGAAGAACACCGTCTGCGGTCCGTAGGTGGTGAGGATGTGCTCCGCAACGCGCCATCGTTTGATGCCGATGCGCCTCCCCAGCCAGGAGTCCAGGATGCGGTCGCCGTAGTGCTTGCCGACCTCGTAGCCGACGGAGTCGCCCGCCACGGCGCAGGCGATGGCCCAGAAGAAGAAGTCGCCCAGGTCCCAGACCCCCTGGGCCGCGAGCATGCCTCCGATGACGAGCGAGGTCTCCCCCGGCAGCACGAAGCCGAGGAACAGCGCGGCCTCGGCGAAGGCGATGAAGAGCAGCAGCACGAACAGGGGCGCCGACAGGTTGTGGTCGACAAGCCAAGAGGCGGAATCGTGGAGCCAAGTACTCATGCGCTACCTCGCCGGTCGTCGTCGGGCCCGTGCGTTCCAGCACGGGGTGTGCCAATGTCGTCGTTCCTGCAAGCGGTCATCGTCGCCTGCGCCGTTGTCGAAGGGCCAGGCCACCACATGCGGCGTCGCGGGTCGGATCTCCTGATCGCAGCCCGGACAGCGGTACATCTTGGTGGACGCCGCCCCCGTGATGGTCTGGACCACCCACTCGCCGTCTGCCATCTCCACGACCCGTCGCAGGCCGTAGGACGACGCCGGACGGAGGCCGGGATCATCGTCGCGCCTGCGGCTGTTCCGACGTGCCATACCCGCATCCTCGCAGATGTCGGTGGCAAGGCGCCGGGCCCGGTTCGCGGCGCTCGGCGTGTAGGGCAGGATGGAGGCCATGGACGCGACCACATACGCACTTCGCCACACGGGATGGGCCAACCAGCAGGTCTTCCGGGCGGTGGCGGGACTGCCCGACGAAGCCCTCTCCTCCTACATCGAGAACGCCGAGTGGACCGCGGGACGCATCCTCATGCACATCACGCGATCGTCCGCCCGGTATCGCTCCTTCCTGCTGCCCGACCAGCCGGCGGCGGAGTACGCGGTGCCGACGACGATGGCCGAGGTGCTCACCCTGGCGGACGAGCTGCGGGTGATCGACGCCGACCTCGCCTCCGCGGCCAGCCTCGAGGACGCGCTCGTGGAGCGCAGACTCATCGACGGCACCGTGCGCATGGTGCAGCGCGTGACGATCGTCGCACAGGTGGTGCACCACGCCACCGAGCACCGGGCGCAACTCGTCGACGCACTGAATGCGCGCGGGTACTTCCCACTGTCGCTCGACGATGTGACGCCTTGGCATTTCGAGGGCATCGACAGCGCCGGTGGCCGGTAGCGGCGCACGGCAACCGCTCGTTGCGCAGCCTCAGAACAGCCGGAGGCTGGGGTCCTCGATGCCGCGCAGCACGTCGTAGTCGAGGACCAGGCAGCGGATGCCCCGGTCCGCGGCCAGCGTGCGCGCCTGGGGCTTGATCTCCTGCGCCGCGAACACCCCTTGAACCGGCGCCAACAGGGGGTCACGGTTCAGCAGCTCGAGGTAGCGCGTGAGTTGCTCGACGCCGTCGATCTCGCCACGCCGCTTGATCTCCACCGCGAGCGTGCCACCCTGCGCGTCCTTGGCCAGGATGTCGATCGGTCCGATGGCGGTCATGTACTCACGACGGATGAGGCGACTCCCGGCGCCCAGCGTTTCGATGTGCAGCGCGAGCAGTTCCTGCAGGTGCGCCTCTACCCCGTCCTTCTGCAGCCCCGGGTCGACACCCAACTCGTGGGCGCTGTCGTGGTGCACCTCCTCGATGGTGATGACGAGGCGCTCCCCTGCCTTGTTCTCGACCGTCCAGGTGTGCGCGGTGTCGTCCCGCTCGATGACGAGTGTGCAGGGCGGGCTCATCCAGTTGAGGGGCTTGTACGAACCGCCGTCGGAGTGCACGAGAACGGAGCCGTCCGCCTTGACGAGGATGAGCCGGGTCGCGCTCGGCAGGTGCGCGGACAGGCGCCCGGCGTAGTCCACGGAGCAGGTGGCGATGACGAGCCTCACGACAGGCGCTCCGCCTCGGCTCCCAACGCGCGCAGTTGCCCGACGAACCCGGCATAGCCCCGATCGATGTGCTCGGCGCCGTGGACCGTCGTCGTGCCCTCCGCCACCAAGCCCGCGAGCACCAGGCCCGCGCCGGCACGGATGTCGGTCGCCTCCACTGGCGCTCCACTGAGTTGCAGGTGGCCGCGGACGAGCGCATGGTGGCCGTCGGTGCGCACATCGGCACCCAGGCGCGCGAGTTCCTGCACGAACCGGAAGCGCGCCTCGAAGAGGTTCTCCGTGACCATCGCGGCGCCATCCGCGATGGCATTCAAGGCGATGAACTGGGGCTGGAAGTCCGTGGCGATACCCGGATAGGGCAGCGTCACGATGTCCACCGCGCGAGGCCGTCGCTCCATGCGGACGCGGAAGCCGTCGCCCTCGACGTCCACCACGGCACCCGACCGCGTGAGTTTGTCGAGGGCCAACTCGATGTGCTGTGGATTGGCGTTCCGCACGAGGACGTCGCCGCGTGTCATGGCGGCCGCGATGGCCCAGGTGCCCGCCACGATGCGGTCGGACACCGTCGTGTGCGAGACCGGCTGCAGTACGTCCACGCCCTCGACGGTGATGGTGGGGCTGCCGTCACCGCGCACCTGGGCGCCCATGCTGCGCAGCATGTCGGCGAGGTCCACGATCTCAGGCTCCCGGGCCGCGTTGTCGATCACTGTGGTGCCCTGTGCGAGGACGGCCGCCATCAGGATGTTCTCGGTGGCGCCGACACTCGGGAAGTCCAGGTAGACGGTGGCGCCGTGCAGGCGCCCGGCCTGCGCCACCAGGTACCCATGCTCGGAGGTGACCTCCGCGCCCATGCGGGCCAGTCCGTCGATGTGCATGTCCAGCCCGCGCGAGCCGATGGCGTCGCCCCCGGGGAGGGCCACGTCGGCCTTGCCCGCGCGGGTGACCAGCGGGCCGAGCACACAGATGGATGCCCGCATCTTGCGCACCAGGTCGTAATCGGCGCGCGTGGCCAACTGCTCGGGCACGTCGATGGTGAGCAGGCCGAGCTCCAGCTGGTGCTCGACCTGGCAGCCGAGCCGACGGAGCAGGTCGCACATGACCTCGACGTCGTAGATGTCCGGGACCTCGCGCAGGGTGGTGCGGCCGCGCGCGAGCAGGGAGGCAGCCATCAGCTTGAGGACGCTGTTCTTGGCGCCGGTGACCCGCACCTCGCCCTGCAGGCGTCGGCCCCCCACCACGCGAATCGCTCCCACGAGCCAAGCGTAGACGGCGGCCCCCAGCCGATCCCGCCTCGCGAGACGGGCCCCGGGCTAGCATCACCGCATGGTTCATCTCACGCGCATCTACACGCGCACCGGCGACGACGGCACCACCGGCCTGGGCGACTTCTCACGCGTGCACAAGACCGATGCACGCCTCGTCGCCTATGCGGACGTCGACGAGGCCAACTCCGCCATCGGGGTGGCACTCGCCTTGGGTTCGCTGGCGGAAGACGTGGGCGAGCTGCTTCGACAGATCCAGAACGACCTCTTCGACGTCGGCTCGGACCTCTGCACACCCCTCGTAGCGGGCGATGCGCGCATCCGTCGCATCGATGCGGCCTACGTGGGGCGGCTGGAGCGGGCCTGCGACACCTACAACGAGCAGTTGGATCCGCTGCACTCCTTCATCCTGCCGGGAGGCACACCCGGTGCCGCCCTCCTCCATGTGGCACGCACCATCGTCCGCCGCGCCGAGCGCGCCACCTGGGCCGCCGTCGACGTGCATGGCGCGGATGCCCCGGGCGGCATCAATCCGGACACCGCCAAGTACCTGAACCGCCTCTCCGATCTCCTGTTCATCCTCGCCCGCCATGCCAATGCCGATCGCGGGGACGTCCTGTGGAGCCCCGGCGCCCACCACACACCCCCACCCGCCTGACCCCGGTTCCTCATGCGCCAGCGGCGTCGATGACTCGGCAGTTGACGATCGGATGCACCCGCTGACGACGAAGGCCCGCCTTGGGGGCGGGCCTTCGAGGTTGCGTGCGATGCCGCTAGTGGTGGTGTGAGCCACCCGGGTGGCCGGATACCGCCCGCAGGCGGGCCTCCGCGCGATGCGCTGCGGCGACGGCGAGCTTCGTCTGCTCGTCCTTGGATCGCTGCAGCGCCGCCGCTGCCCTGGCCGCGTCGATCTCCTCGGCCAGCTCGGCCGTCTCCGCCAGCAGGATCACGTCGTCGTTGTCCACCGACAGGAAGCCGCCGTGGACCGCCGCGGTGATGCGGCCGGCGCCCTCTGACTCGATGCGCACCACGCCACCGTCGGCGAGTTCCGCCAGCACCGGCTCATGCCCACGCAGGATGCCGATGTCACCCTCCACGGTGCGGGCGATGACGGACGTCGCCGCACCGCTCCAGAGCAGGCGCTCCGCAGTCACCAGCGAGACGGTCAGCGACATCAGCGGCCTGCCAACTTCGCCGCCGACCGCTCGAGGTCCTCGATGCCGCCGCAGAGGAAGAAGGCCTGCTCCGGGAAGTGGTCGAACTCGCCCTTGGCGATGGCGCTGAAGGCCTGGATGGTCTCCGCCACTGGCACGAACGAACCGTCGAGACCGGTGAAGGCCTTGGCCACGAAGGTGTTCTGCGAGAGGAATCGCTGGATGCGACGGGCTCGGCCGACGAGGATGCGATCCTCCTCGGAGAGCTCCTCCATGCCGAGGATGGCGATGATGTCCTGCAGTTCCTTGTATCGCTGCAGGATCTGCTTCACGAGCGACGCCACGCGGTAGTGCTCGTCGCCCACATAGCGCGGGTCGAGGATGCGCGAGGTGGAGTCGAGCGGGTCCACGGCCGGGTAGATGCCCAGCTCCGAGATGGGGCGGGAGAGCACGGTCGTGGCATCGAGGTGCGCGAAGGTCGTGGCCGGCGCCGGGTCCGTGAGGTCGTCGGCGGGCACGTAGATCGCCTGCAGGGAGGTGATGGAGTGACCACGGGTCGAGGTGATGCGCTCCTGCAACTGTCCCATCTCGTCGGCCAGGGTCGGTTGGTAGCCCACTGCCGACGGCATGCGACCGAGCAGCGTGGACACCTCGGAACCGGCCTGCGTGAAGCGGAAGATGTTGTCGATGAAGAGGAGCACGTCCTGCTTCTGCACGTCGCGGAAGTACTCGGCCATGGTGAGTGCCGAGAGCGCGACGCGGAGACGCGTCCCCGGCGGCTCGTCCATCTGGCCGAAGACCAACGCCGTCTTCTCGATCACTCCGGTCTCGGTCATCTCGAGGAAGAGGTCGTTGCCCTCGCGCGTGCGCTCGCCGACGCCCGCGAACACCGACACACCGCCGAAGTTCTCGGCGACGCGGTAGATCATCTCCTGGATGAGCACCGTCTTGCCGACGCCGGCGCCACCAAAGAGGCCGATCTTGCCGCCCTTCACGTAGGGCGTGAGCAGGTCGATGACCTTGATGCCGGTCTCGAAGACCTCGGTCTTCGCCTCCAACTGGTCGAAGGTCGGCGGCTCGCGGTGGATGCCCCAGCGATCAGTGATCTCCAGGGAGGCGGCAGGCACATCGAGGGGCTCGCCCAGCGTGTTCCAGACGTGGCCCTTGGTCACGTTGCCCACTGGCACGGTGATCGGTCCGCCCGTGTTCTCGACGACCGCTCCGCGAACCAGCCCGTCGGTCGGTTGCAGCGAGATCGTGCGCACCATGTTGTCACCGAGGTGCAGGGCCACCTCCAGGGTCAGCATCTTCTTGCCGAGCTCACCGAGGTCGACATCGACATGGAGCGCGTTGTACAGCTCGGGCATGCCCTCGACCGGGAATTCAACGTCGACGACTGGACCGGTAACGCGGGCTACGCGACCTGCGGTCGTGGTTGTCATGTTGCCTCTTCTTCTACTTCGCAGCCAGGGCGTCGGCGCCGCCGACGATCTCGCTGATTTCCTGGGTGATTTCGGCCTGACGTGCCTGGTTGGCCTGTCGGGTCAAGGTCCTGATGAGTTCCTCGGCGTTGTCCGTCGCCGACTTCATGGCGCGGCGTCGGGCAGCGTGCTCGGAAGCCGCCGACAGCAGCAGCGCGTTCCAGACGAGGTTCGTCACGTACTTCGGCAGCAACGCGTCCAGCACCTCCTCGGCACCGGGCTCGAAGTGGTACAGCGGGACCACGATGTCCTTGCGCACGGCTTCCTCGTAGGAGACCTCGACGACCTCCATGGGGATGAGCCGGCGCACCCGGACCTCCTGCTGGCCCATGTTCTTGAAGTGCGTGTACACGATGTGGATCTCATCGACTCCGCCGTCCGCGAGCGGGCGTTGCAGGGCGTCGAGCAGGCCCTGCGCGATGGCCTGGGCATCCTCGTACTTCGGCTGATCGGTGAAGCCCGTCCATTGGCCGGCGATGGGGCGCTCGCGGAAGCGGTAGTAGTTCACGCCCTTGTTGCCCACGATGAAGTGCGCCGCCTGCACCCCCTCGTCGGCGAGCAGGTTCGTGAGCGCTCCCGCCTCGCGGATGACGTTCGACGAGTAGCCGCCGGCCAGTCCGCGATCCGAGGTGATGAAGCAGACCGCGGCCCGCACCCGCTCGTCGCCACGCGGATGCGTGAGTGGGTGCACGGTGGAGCCGTTCGAGGCCGCCGCGGAGATCGCACGCACGAGCGCATCCGTGTACGGCGTCGCCGCGGCCACCCGCTGCTGCGCCTTCACGATGCGTGAGGAGGCAATGAGTTCCATTGCCTTCGTGATCTTCTTGGTCGCCTTGACGGACTTGATCCGTCCTCGGAAGACCCGAAGCTGTGCGCCCATGTGCTACTTCTTCACAACCGTGATCTGGGTGTGCTCGACTTCCTCGCCGTGCAGCGACGGGATCGGCTCGTCCTTCACGAGCGGATGTCCGGCAGCGGTCGTGAACTGGCGCTTGAAGGCACCGATGGAGGCCTCCAGGCCCGCGATGACGTCGTCGGTGAGTTCGAGCCGCGCGCTGATGGCGTCGAGCACGTCCTTCTTCTCACGGTCCATGTAGGCGAGGAACTCGCTCTCGAAGCGGCGCACGTCCTCGACCGGGACATCGTCGAGCTGACCCTGGGTGCCGGCCCACACGGAGACGATCTCGTGCTCCACGGAGAAGGGCGTGTACTGGCCCTGCTTCAGCAGTTCGACCAGTCGTGCGCCTCGCGCGAGTTGCGCCTTGGACGCGGCATCGAGGTCCGAGCCGAAGGTGGCGAAGGCCTCGAGTTCGCGGTACTGCGCGAGGTCCAGGCGCAGGCGCCCGGCCACCTTCTTCATGGCCTTGACCTGGGCGGAGCCACCGACGCGCGACACCGAGATGCCGACGTTGATGGCGGGGCGCACGCCCGAGTTGAACAGGTCCGACTCGAGGAAGCACTGCCCATCCGTGATGGAGATGACGTTGGTGGGGATGTATGCGGAGACGTCGTTCGCCTTGGTCTCGATGATGGGCAGGCCCGTCATGGAACCGCCGCCGAGCTCCTCGGACAACTTGGCGCAGCGCTCGAGCAGGCGGCTGTGCAGGTAGAAGACGTCACCGGGGTAGGCCTCACGGCCCGGCGGGCGGCGCAGCAGCAGGGACACGGCTCGGTAGGCCTCGGCCTGCTTGGACAGGTCGTCGAAGATGATGAGCACGTGCTGGCCCTGGTACATCCAATGCTGGCCGATGGCCGAACCGGTGTAGGGCGCGAGGTACTTGAAGCCGGCCGGGTCGGACGCGGGGGCCGCGACGATCGTCGTGTACTCGAGCGCGCCGTGCTCCTCCAGCGCCCCTCGGACGGAGGCGATGGTCGTGCCCTTCTGGCCGATGGCGACGTAGATGCACTTGACCTGCTTCTTGGGGTCGCCGGTGGCCCAATTGGCCTTCTGGTTGATGATGGTGTCGATGGCCACGGCGGTCTTGCCGGTCTGGCGGTCGCCGATGATGAGCTGGCGCTGGCCACGGCCGATGGCGGTCATGGCGTCGATGGCCTTGATGCCGGTCTGCATCGGCTCCTTGACGGGCTGTCGCTGCACCACCGTGGGGGCCTGGAGTTCCAGGGCACGCCGGGTCTCGGACTCGATGGGCCCCTTGCCGTCGATGGGGTTGCCCAGCGGATCGACCACACGCCCGAGGAATCCGTCACCCACCGGAACCGAGAGGATGTCGCCGGTGCGCCGCACCGCCTGACCCTCCTCGATGTGCGAGCCCTCACCGAGGAGCACGGCACCGATCTCATGCACGTCGAGGTTGAGTGCCAGGCCCAGCAGGCCGCCCTCGAACTCGAGGAGTTCGTTGGCCATGGCCGAGTGGAGGCCGTCGACGCGCGCGATGCCGTCGCCGGTGGCCGTCACGCGGCCCACCTCTTCGCGGGTGGTCGTGGGCGCGAACGACGCGACATTGCGCTCAATCGCAGCGCGGATGTCGTCCGGGCGGATCGACAACTCCGTCATGATGTCCTGCTCTCTGTGCTAGCCGACGAGTGATCGGCGGGCTTGGGTGATGCGGGTAAGCATGGTGCCGTCGATGACGTCGTCACCGAGGCGCACGGATGCGCCGCCGATGACGGTGGGATCGACGACGATGTTGAGACGCACTTCGCGGTCCGAGAACCGTGCCAGTGCGTGGGAAAGGCGCTCGACCTGGGCCTCGTCAAGAGGCACCGCTACACGCACCTGGGCCACCACTCGCTCGCGTTGGGCTGCGGCGAGATTGGTGAGCGTGGTGACGGCGCTGTCGACGCGACGACCGCGGAGGTTGGCCGCCATGTGGGCGAGCAGTGCCACCGTCGTGGGCGTGGCCGAGGCGACCAGGTCGCGCACCAGCGCGGCCTTGCCGGGCGCTGACACAGCGGGATCGG
>JAJXSV010000083.1 GCA_021784375.1 Actinomycetes bacterium
CCTCGTCATCGTCGCCATCCTGTTCGTCGGCGTGCTCTGGCATGCCATCCGTGATGCCATGGCACCAGCCGGCGACCCGCCCCAACTCGAGCTCCTGCGCCTGCTCTCGCTCTCGGGCCTGGTGGTCCTGACCTTCGTCGTGGCAGGTGCCACGGCGCTCGGCTACGCGGGTGGCATCGCGGAAGCGCAGCTCTTCGCCATGCTCATGGGATTCACCGCGGCCGCCTCCACCATGGCGGCCAGTGCCATCGAGGGCCTGGGCGTGCTGCAGCCCAAGGCCTGAGGCACGGAAGCCGACCACCGTCGGCGCGGGTGGCTCAGCCGAGCCGGTAGTCGCGGATCGGGTGCCACACGTGGTGCGTGTCCTGCTGGTACAGCGTGAACTCGGCGGCCGTGAAGGCGAACTGGTACTCGGCGAACTCGGTGAAGGCGGCGTCCATGCGCTCCTCCGCGATCTCGTGCACGAGCGTGACATGCGGGTGGTACGGGAAGTTGCGGCGACGCAGCAGGGGGCCGCTGCGAATGACGCGTTCCAGGGCCTCACAGCCCGCGATGCCCTCGTTCACGACGAGGAAGACCACGGGCGAAACGGGGCGGAAGGTCCCCGACCCGTGGAGTGCGACGCGGAAGGGGCGCACCGTCGAGGCGGCCTGACGGAGGTGAGCGTCGATGCCGTCGAGCATCGTCGGTGAGACGACCGCAGGCGGCAGCAGCGTGATGTGGGTGGGGATGGCGCGCGCTTGCGGATCGCCGTAGCCCTCACGGGCCGCCTTCACGAAGGACGCTGCGGGTTCTGGGATGGGCAGGGCCACGCCGATCGTGACCGAACCCGGCTCCACCACGGGAGCGAGTGCGGTCAGCGTCTCGTCGTGCTTCACGCCAGCGCCCGTCCGCGCACGAAACCGACGGCGTCGTACACGGCCGCCAGCGTGATCGCAGCCACCGCGTGCGCCTTGGCCGCACCCTCGGCCATGAGCCGTTCGAGTTCCGCGCGATCCTCGAGCAGTTCGTGCACCGTGGCCTGGAAGGGCTCGGCGAAGGCGAGCACGGCAGCTGCTGCCTCCTTCTTGAGGTCGCCGTACATGCGACCCTGCAGACCCGCCGTGACCTCGTCGATAGGGCGACCGGTGAAGCCGGCGATGATGGAGAGCAGGTTCGAGACACCGGGCTTGGCCGCCGGATCGAAGCGGATCTCGGTCTCGGAGTCCGTGACCGCCGACTTGATGCGCTTCTCGATCGTCTTGAGCGGATCCAGCAGGTTCACCACGCCCGTCGGCGAGGACTTGCTCATCTTGGCGGTGGGGTCCTGCAGGTCGGTGATCTTCGCCGTGTCCTTGATGATGTGCGGCACGGGCACCACCAGGGTCTGGCCGTAGCGCTTGTTGAAGCGCTGCGCGAGGTCACGTGAGAGTTCGAGGTGCTGGCGCTGGTCCTCGCCCACCGGCACCTCGTTGGCGCCGTAGATGATGATGTCCGCAGCCTGCAGGATGGGGTAGGTGAAGAGGCCGACGTTGGTGCTGTCGGCCCCGGCCTTGGACGACTTGTCCTTGAACTGCGTCATGCGGCCGGCCTCGCCGAAGCCGGTGAGGCAGGACAGCATCCACATGAGCTCGGCGTGCTCGGGCACATGGCTCTGCACGAACAGCGCGCTGCGCTGGGGATCGATGCCGGTGGCGATGAGCTGCGCGTAGGACACCAGGGTGCGCTGGTGCATCACCTGCGGATCGGTGACCACCGTGAACGCGTGCAGGTCGACCACGCTGTAGAAGCACTCGTGCGTCGCCTGCATGACCGGCCAGTACTGCAGCGCCCCGAGGTAGTTGCCGATGTGGAAGGAATCGGCCGTCGGCTGGATTCCGGACAGCACGCGGGGGCGGGGGCTCATCCGCCTATTCTGGCAAAGGCTCCGACTGCGCCGAAATCGCGGCTTCGATGCGCACGCGGGCCACCCGCCTGCCGTCCACGGCCTCGACCACGAGGACATGGCCATCCACGGGCACCGCCTGTCCCACCTGCGGCAGCTGGCCCGTGGTGGCGATGATGAAGCCAGCCACGGTCTCGTAGGGGCCCTCCGGCAGGGTGATGCCATAGTCCTCGGCGAAGTCCTCGAGGTTGGTGAGGCCGTCGACGCTCTTGGCGTCGATGACCTGCGCCGCGTCGTACTCGTCCCTGATGTCACCGACGACCTCCTCCACAAGGTCCTCCATGGTGACGATGCCGGCTGTACCGCCGTACTCGTCCTCCACGACGGCCATGTGCACTCGCAGGCGACGCATCTCGGAGAGCGTGGGGATGACGTACTTGGTGCCGGGGAAGCGCGCGATCTCGCGCACCAGCTCGGACACGCGCAGCGAGCGCTCGGCCATGCCGGGCGCGAACACGTCGCGCACGTGCACGAAGCCGATGACGTCGTCGGAGGAGTCGCCGGTCACCGGATAGCGGGAGAAGGGCTGCTCGGCAATGAACTTCGCAGCCTTGAAGATCGGCGTCTCCCCGTCAAGGAAGACGACATCCGTGCGCGGCACCATGACCTCGCGAAGTTCGCGGTTGCCCGCTTCGAAGACCTCGTCGATGAGCTCGCGCTCCTCGGCGGTGAGGTCTTCGTGGGTGGCCACGATGTCGCGCAGTTCCTCGCCGCTCATGGCCTCACGGTGCACTGTCGGATCGGCACCGAGCATGCGCACGACACCGTTGGTGGAGACGGTGAGCAGCCAGATGACGGGGCGGGTGATGCGGGCGAGGATCTCCACCGGCCAGACCGCAGCCATGGAGATGGCCTCCGCGTTCTGGATGGCAAGGCGCTTGGGCACCAACTCGCCGAGCACGAGGGACACGTAGGCGACCGCGAAGGTGACGAAGAGGAAGGCGACGGTGTGCGCCACGCCGCTCGACAGGCCCCAGCCGACCAGCGTCGGCTCCAGGAGCGGCGAGAGCTCGGTGGCGCCCAAGGCGGCGCTGAGGAAGCCGGTGACCGTCACGCCCACCTGGGCGGCGGCCAGGAAGCGCGTGGGGTTCGCGACCAGCCTGGCGAGCGCCTGGCCGCGCTTGCCGCGATGCGACAACTGCTGCAGCTGGCTCTCCCGCAGGGACACCAGGGCGATCTCGAAGGCCACGAACACCGAGGCGATGGCGATGAAGAGCAGCACCAGCGCAATCCGGGGCACGATCTCGCTCATGCGACCAGATTATCGGGATCGGCTGCCCGCGATTCGGTCGCGCCTGCGGAAATCGGCTTTGTTAGCCTCCCATGCGAATCGAGGCATGGCATGAGCAGGTACGACTTCGCGACGGATCCCGTGGCCGATCCGCAGGGTGTGGTGGCCGGACCGGGTTACCGCTTCACCGTGCTCACCGACGGGCTGATCCGCATGGAATGGTCGCAGGACGGTCGCTTCGAGGACCGCGCATCGAGCTTCGCGGTGCGACGTCGCCTGGCGGTGCCGGAATTCCGGGTGCACGAGACCGAGGGGCAACTCGAGATCGTCACGGCCAGGATGCGCTTGCGTTACGACAGGCAGCCCTTCAGCAGCAGCGGGCTCAGCGCCACCGTGCTGGGCGGACTCACGAACTACCGCTCGGTGTGGCACTACGGCGATGACCTGCGCACCCTCGGAGGCACTGCTCGCACCCTCGACGAAGCGGATGGCCCCATTCCACTCGAGCCCGGTGTCACATCGCGCGCTGGTTTCGCCGTCATCGACGATTCGGATTCCCTGCTCTTCCAAGCAGACGGGTGGATCGCACCCCGGGTGCCCGGACGCATCGACATCTACCTCTTCGCCTACGGCCTGGAACACGCAGCCGCCATCCACGCACTGCATGCCCTGTCGGGTGACGCCCCACTGCTGCCCCGTTGGGCCCTGGGCAACTGGTGGAGCCGCTACCACCGGTACAGCGCGGACGAGTACCTGACGCTCATGGACCGCTTCCGTGCCGAGGGCATCCCCATCGCGGTCGCCGTGATCGACATGGACTGGCACCTCACCGACGTGGATCCGGGATTCGGCAGCGGCTGGACGGGATACACCTGGAATCGCGCGTTGTTCCCGGACCCCAGGGCCTTCATGGCCGCGCTGCACGCACGGGGGAAGCGCGTCAGCCTCAATGTGCACCCCGCCGACGGTGTTCGCGCCTTCGAAGCCCCCTACGCCGCCATGTGCGCAGCACTGGGACGGGATGCGGGGAGCGGCGATCCCGTCGAGTTCGATGTGACCGACCGGGCGTTCATGGATGCCTACTTCGACGTCCTGCACCGCGGCCTCGAGGCCGAGGGGGTCGACTTCTGGTGGATCGACTGGCAGCAGGGCGCGACCTCGCGGGTGCCCGGCATCGATCCCCTGTGGGTGCTCAACCACTTCCACTACCTCGACAGTGCGAGCGCCGGGGGCCGGCCGCTCACGTTCTCGCGCTATGCGGGCCCGGGAAGTCACCGCTACCCCATCGGCTTCTCCGGCGACACCGTCATCAGCTGGGAGTCGCTTGCCTTCCAACCCGAGTTCACGGCAACCGCGTCGAACATCGGCTTCGGCTGGTGGAGCCACGACATCGGTGGCCACATGTTCGGTCGCAAGGACGACGAACTCACCGCGCGCTGGACGCAACTCGGCGTGTTCTCACCGATCCTGCGCCTGCACTCGACCAGCAACGCCTTCATGACGAAGGAGCCGTGGAGCTTCGACGAGGAGACGCGGCAGGCGATGACTGCAGCCCTGCGGCTGCGACAACGGCTCATCCCCTACCTGCACACCATGAACCACCGCGCCGCCGCCGAGGGCTCTCCGCTCGTGCAGCCGTTGTACTTCGCATGGCCGCAGGCCCCCGAGGCCTACGAGCACGGCAGCGAGTTCCTCTTCGGCAGTGCACTGCTCGTCGCGGCCATCACCCGCCCGCGTGATCCACGGCTGCGGCTGGCCCGCGTCGATGCCTGGCTGCCGGAGGGCGTCTGGGTGGACCTGTTCACCGACCTCACCTACGACGGGGGTCGCACCCTGGCCATGCACCGCGACATCCGCTCGATGCCCGTGTTGGCACGAGCGGGCGCCATCGTTCCGCTCGATGCCGCGGCAGTGCCCGCCGATGATGCGGGGAATCCCAATTCGCTGCAAGTGCTGGTGGTGGTGGGAGCGGACGGCGACTTCGTGCTCGTCGAGGACGACGGCGCTGCACGGCCGCGCATCGCGCGTACTGCGCTCAGCTTCCATCAGGCCACCGGCACGCTCACCGTGCACCCCGTGCAAGGTGCCGCCGACGTTCTGCCGGCGCTGCGGGACTGGACGGTCACCTTCATGAGCGCCACCGGTCCCGAGCAGGCCGGGGCCCGGGTGAACGGCCTTGCCTGCCAAGCGGATGTCGCGCGCACCGCCACCCGGCTGTCCGTGACCGTGACCCAGGTGCCGACGAGCGCGAGCCTGGAGATCCACATCGGTGAGCAGCCGCCGCTGCCCGGCAACGACGTCCATGGGCGCGTGTTCGCCCTGCTGGACGCGGCGCAGATCGAGTACGCATCGAAGACCCGTGTGTTCGACATCGTGGCCTCGGCGCGGCCGTTGCATGTGCGCCTCGCCGAGCTGCAGGACCTGGCGCTCGAGCCGGCCCTGCTCTCCGCGGTGACGGAGATCGTCGTCGCGCGTTGGGCGACTATGTGAAGCGGGCGGTGATGGCCGCGTGGTCGCTCCAACGCTCGTTCCAGGCCGCGGCGCGGCCGATCTCGATGTCCGTGCAGCGCTCGGCCAACCCGGGCGTCGCGAACAGGTAGTCGATCCGCCAGCCCACGTTGTTGTCGAAGGCCTGCCCGCGGCTCGACCACCAGGTGTACGGGCCCTCCACGTCTCCGAAGTAGCGTCGGTGCAGGTCGACCCAGCCGTGCTTGCCCAACCAGGCATCGAAGTACGCGCGCTCCTCGGGCAGGAACCCGGCGGCCTTGAGGTTGCCCTTCCAGTTCTTGAGGTCCACCTGACGGTGGGCGACATTGAAGTCGCCGGCCATGAGTGCCTCGCTGCCGCTCTTCATATGGGCCCGCATGCGCTTCGTCATCGCGTCGAGGAAGCGGTACTTCTCGGCCTGCTTCTCCTCGATCTCGGCGTTGCCGGTGGGCACGTAGATCGACGCCACGACGATGGGGGCCTTCCGCGCCTCGACGGTGGCCTCCACCCAGCGCCCGGTGTTCGCGAACTCCTTGGGGCCGACCCCGAAGGTGATGTCCGACATGGGGAAGCGCGAGACGATGGCCACGCCTGCGTGCCCGAGCTTGGCCGAGGAGTCGTGCGCGACGTGCACCTTGGTGAATCCCGCGGCGTCCAGGCACTCGTGCAACTGCTCGGTGGTGGCGCGCACCTCCTGCATGCAGATGATGTCGGCGCGTCCTGCCGACTGGGCCTCGCGCAACTGGGCCAGCCCGCCGTTGCGCAGGGCTGCGCGGACGCCGTTCAGGTTCGCCGAAACCACCGAGATCATGGAGCCTCCTAGCGTGCGCGGTACGTCTGCAGCACCGTGTCCGCGACCCTACTGGTGCGGGCCGCGGACAGGGCAGTGCCCGGACAGACAGCGGTCCCCCGAAGTTCGTCGATGATCGTCTGGATGAACGGTTGCTGGATGTGCGCCGGATTGGTGAACTCGCGCGCGTCCACCCTGGCCGCCGTCACCAGCCGCACGGCGTCGGTGCCGAAGCAGGCCAACTCGATCCTGCCCTCGGTGCCCACGATCTCGATGCGATCTGCTTCGTCGTCGGCGACGAAGCACCAGCTCCCCGTGCCGAGTACGCCGCTGGGATGGCGCCAGGAGGCGACCACCGTGTCCTCCACCTCGTACAGGCCACCGCGGTTGGCCGCCTCGCCGCGCACGTCGAGCAACGGTCCCAACCAGTGGTCGACGATGTCGAGGGCATGCACGGCCACGTCCAGGAACTTGCCGCCGCCCGACTGCTCCGCGCGCAGGCGCCAGGGCAGGGTCTCGGGCGAGCGTTCGGCGTCGGCGGGGCGCATGCGCTGGACGATGGACACGCTGCAGGGCCGGCCGATGGCACCCTCTGCGAGCCAGTGCGCCACCTGCGCGAACCGGGGCAGGGCGCGACGGTAGTAGGCGACGAACAGGCGCACACCGGCGCGCTCACAGGCCTCGATCATGGCCTCGCACTCGGTGCCGGCGAGCGCCATCGGCTTCTCCACGTACACGTGCTTGCCCGCGGCCGCCACCTGCGCGGTGAGCGCCAGGTGCTCGCCCGGAGGGGTGGCGATGTACACGATGTCGATCGCGGGGTCCGCGAGCAGCGAGGCCACGTCGGGGAAGACCCTGCCGACGCCGTGGCGCGCCACCCATGACTCCGCCTTGGCCAGGGTGCGATTGGTGACCCCGACCAGCGAGGAGTGCTCGGCGTGGTACAGCGCCGGGCCGCTCTTCACCTCGGTGACGTCACCAGTACCGATCATGCCCCAGCGCACACTGTCCATCGTCCCCATGCCAACGCTCCCCTGCTGCTCCGAGCCTGCCCCGCTCGCGCTGCGATTAGACCAGCCCGGTGCGGTTCGACGCCAACGCCGGGGTCACCATTGGCAATCCGCGGCAACGCGTACCCTCAGCCCATGAAGACCTTGTATCTGGGGATGGGCTGCTTCTGGGGCGCCGAGAAGAAGTTCTGGCAGATCCCCGGCGTCATCGAGACCGAGGTCGGCTACCAGGGCGGCGCCTACGGCCCGGCCGACTACAGGACGGTGTGCACCGGCCGCACCGGCCACGCCGAGATGGTGAAGGTGGTCTACGACGAGGCCGTCGTGCCCACACGCGAGGTCCTGCGCGTGTTCTGGGAGAACCACGATCCCACGACGGGCGATCGCCAGGGCAACGACATCGGCAGCCAGTACCGCAGCGTCGTCTACTGGACGGACGACGTGCAGCAGGAGGAGGTGGAGCGCACGCTCGACCAGTTCGCGCATGTGCTCGCCGCCGGCGGGCTGGGTCCCATCACCACGGAGACGGATGCGGCCGACGCACACCCCTTCTTCCCGGCCGAGGACTACCACCAGAAGTACCTGCAGAAGAACCCGCACGGCTACGACTGCCACGCACACACCGGTTTCCACCTGCCCGCGTAGTCGGGCCCATCGCACACGGCAACGGCGCGGTCCCACCTCGGTGGAGCCGCGCCGTTGGTCGTGTGGTGCTACCGGGCCATGGCCTTCTGCAGGTTGGCGTCGATGCTGCCCAGGAAGTCCTGGGTCGTCTCCCACGGCTGGTCGGGGCCGATGAGGAGCGCGAGGTCCTTCGTCATGTGTCCCTGCTCGACGGTCTCGATGCAGACGCGCTCCAGGGTCTGCGCGAACTCGGAGACCGCCGGGGTGCCGTCGAACTGCCCGCGGTAGAGCAGGCCCTGGGTCCACGCGAAGATGGAGGCGATGGGGTTGGTCGACGTGGGCTTGCCCTGCTGGTGCTGGCGGTAGTGGCGGGTGACGGTGCCGTGCGCCGCCTCCGCCTCCACTGTCCTGCCGTCCGGCGTCATGAGCACCGAGGTCATGAGGCCCAGTGAGCCGAAGCCCTGGGCCACGATGTCGGACTGCACGTCACCGTCGTAGTTCTTGCAGGCCCAGACGTAGCCGCCCTCCCACTTGAGTGCGGAGGCGACCATGTCGTCGATGAGGCGGTGCTCGTAGGTGAGCCCCTTGGCATCGAACTCGGCCTTGAACTCCTCGCGGAACACGTCGGCGAAGATGTCCTTGAACTGACCGTCATAGGCCTTGAGGATCGTGTTCTTCGTCGACAGGTACAGCGGATAGTTGCGCGACAGCGAGTAGCGCATGGAGGCACGCGCGAAGTCGCGGATCGACTCGTCGAGGTTGTACATCGTCATGGCCACGCCGGAGCCCGGGTAGTCGAAGACGTGGAACTCCATCGGCGCGCTGCCGTC
>JAJXSV010000084.1 GCA_021784375.1 Actinomycetes bacterium
CGCGTTCGACGCGGATCTCGAAGCCGTGCTGCCGCCAGTCGGGCAACTCGGTCTCCACCCGACAACCCAGGGCAGGGGCGCCGGAGGACACGAATGCGCTGTCTCCGCGGTACCCCGCCCGCAGCCCGACCACCCTGACGTCACGCATGTGCCCACCCCATCGCTGTTCGCCGGCGACAGCAGCGGCCGGCCCACCAAATGTAACGTTTCAATTCGCGCTTGTCATGTGCTTCCGGGCAGCAGTCCGGCGCCACCGCGATGCCGGGAAGCGGGTGGCGCCGTCCTTGGGGATCGGGGGAGGTCCCGAGGGCGGCGCCACGTCTCGGGTGGCCCCCGCAGCGCGTGTCAGAGGCGTGCGTCCCAGTAGCCGCAGAAGGGATCGACGGGGCTCACGCCGGTGAACCCGCTGCGACCGAGCAGCTTGTCAACCACCGCCGTCACGGTCTGTGCGCTGTACCCATAGGCGTTGATGAAGGTCTTGACCCGAGGCACGTCCTGCAGGTGGAAGGGGCTTCCCAGCGAGACGAAGACCGTGGGCATCTCATTCAGGTACTTCGGTGCGTCGTTGGCGAGCAGCGGTGCCCACTGCAGCCGCACCGTGGGGGCGGAGCTGGCCGGCTCGTACTGCGCCACGTAGAGCACGAGGTCGTAATTCGCGAGCAGGTCGTCGTAGCCGACGGCGTCCCGGCCCGCGAACACGTCCTCGAGCGACGGCCGCCCCGCGCGATCGAACAGCGTGGCCTCGAAGCCGGCGGCGTTCAACGCCTCGGTGACGCGGTTGCCATTGGTGACGCGATGCGTCCCCGCCGCGATCTTGTGGTGGTTGGGGTTCGCGTCCTCGGTGTAGTACACGAGCACGCGCCTGTGCCTTGTCGGGTCAAGGGGCAGGACACCGGCTTCCCGCTCCTTCACAAGGGTGATCGCCTGTTCCGCGGTCGCCAGCGACCAGGCCCGGTGCTCCTCGAGGGGCAGCGCGCTGAAGGCGTCGAGCCCCGGCACCAGCTCGTCGGGCGTGGCCCGGTGCAGGCCGAGCGAGGCCTTGAGCGCGAGCGTGCGCGTCACCGCTTCGTCGACGCGGCGCATCGAGAGCACCCCGTCGGCGATGCCCTGGTGCACCGACGCCACATCCTTGGCGTAGTTGTTGGCGAACAGCAGGACATCCGTGCCGGCCTCGATGATGAAGGGCAGGGCCCTGGCGCGTGGCATGGGGATGGTGAAGCCGACCATGCTCAGCGCATCCGACGAGATCACGCCGTTGAAGCCGAGTCGATCACGCAGCAGGTCGGTGAGGATCTCGGGCGCCATGGAGGCGGGGAGGATGTCCTCATCGGCGATGCCGGGACGCAGCAGCTTCGAGTACGCGGGCAGCGCGATGTGCCCGACCATCACGCTCTTGGCGCCGGCGGCGAAGACCCGACGGTAGACCTCGCCGAAGCTCGCCTCCCACTCCTCCACGGACAGGCTGTTGACCGTGGTGACGAGGTGCTGGTCCCGGTCGTCGACGCCGTCGCCGGGGAAGTGCTTGGGCGTCGCGGCCACGCCCTGCGACTGCATACCGCGGATCATGGCCTCCGACATGTCGGCGACCTTGACGGGGTCCGAGCCGAAGCAGCGGATGTTCGTGATGGGGTTGTTGTGGTCGTACTGGATGTCGACGATCGGCGAGAAGCCCCAATTGCAACCGACGGCCCGCGCCTCCCGGCCGGTGGCGATGCCGAATCGCTCGGCATGGGCGATGTCGTTCGTAGCCGCCACCTGCATGGGGCTGCCGAACGAGGTGCCCTCCGCGATCAAGCCGTCCGCACCCTTCTCGAGGTTCGCCGAGAGGAGTGCCGGCACCCTGGACTCGCGCTGCAGCAACCTGGCCACACTGACGACGTCAGCAGCGGGCATGCCGCGCAGCATGTAGCCGTTGGGCTGCGCGATGGCGAGATCGGCGCGGATGGCGTCGAGGTCGGCCGAGCGGCAGAGCAGGTGGAACAGCTGCCCCACCTTCTGCTCGGTGTCCATGGCGGCCAGGGTGTCCCGCACCCAGGCCTGGGCCTCCGCATCGAGGTGGAAGGGTGCTGCGGCGAGGTCGATCATCTGTGCTCCTGTGATTACAGCCATCGTGGCAATTCCGGTGCGGAGGAGCCGTCCTCCGCGGTGACGTCGGTCGAGGGTCGCCCGGCGAGGTAGGCGGCCAATTGGGGCAATAGCCCTTGCACGACAACGGGTTCTCCGTCACCAGCGATCCGCCATTCGGTGCCGGCGCCGTCGCGGACGAGCAGGGCCGGTCCTTCACCGCTGCCGCGCTTCGTGGCGATGTCGCCCATGAGCGCGTGCAGGAAGTCGGTCGGCAGGTCGTCGAAGGTCACGCCGGCACCGAGATCCGTGCTGTGCACCATCACCTCGCGCACCCGCAACCATGGGATGTCGGTGGCGGGCACCGTGCGGCCCTGGCCGGTCACGACCGAGCGGGTCCACGCCTCCTCGCCCAGTGAGTCGAGCGACGTGCGCAGGGTCGCGGCACTCCTCGCGAACCAGGCGCGCAGTTCTGTTGCTGGCCTCGTGGCACCCGCTTCGATGTCATCGGCGCGCTGCGTCGGTGACGAGTACATCGGTCGCTCCTCGCCGGTCCTGGCCCAGTGAACCAAGTTGCACAACGCATCCGCGTTGGCCGCCAGGTGGGCGAGTAGGTGGAGCCGCGTCCAGCCCGGCAGCACGGACGGTTGCGCCAACGCATCATCGGTGACGCCGGCCAATGCGTCGGACACCAACGCGGTGCCCTCGTCGATCCAACGCAGGGAGTCGGACAGGGTCCTGGTCATGCGACGACCTCCGCAACTGCCCGTGCATTCGAGCGGCCGAGGCCGCTGATTTCGGTGGTGAGGGTCTGGCCGGCGGTCAGGTAGCGCTCGGGTCTGCGGGCGTGGCCGACGCCGCCGGGGGTGCCGCAGGCGATGACGTCGCCGGGTTCGAGGGTGAGGATGGTGGAGGCGTATGCGACGAGGTAGGGGCCGAAGGGGGTGGAGTGTTCCCAGGTCTTGCCCTGCAGCCACATGAGGGACCGGTACTGGCAGTCGCGCATGGTGACGTCGTTGATGACGGCGAAGCCGGCGATGGCGGCCTCCGCTGCGACGCCAACCGGCTGCGCCGGGAACCGCACCGGCAACATGAAATCATCGGTGTTCGACATCGGGCGGTACTCCTTTCGAGCGGGATGGCGGTTGAAGTGGCGAGTCAGGCGAGGGACTGCCAGAAGGCACGGGCAGGGCTGACATGCGGCGACTGCACCGTGCGGGAGCCCTCAGCCGCCCTGATCTCCGTGGTCACCGGCGTCGCGTCGGGACCGAGGGGGATGCGAACGGCGACCTTGCGGTCCCCGGTGGTCGCGACGATGCGAACGGCGGGCGCCAGTGCGGTCGAGTTCACGCAATGCGCGCGCAGGGTGACACGCTCGTCATTGGTGCCAGCGGTCCAGCCGTCCGTGGTCCGATGGAGATCGGGGGTCGGGCACTCGATGCCCAGATGTGCCAGTTGGGCCACCACCTGCGAGAGTCGGGATGGCTCATCGCCGAGGCTCTCCAGGTGCACTTCCACCAGGTACGGCTGGTCGCCGTCGATGATGGATGCGAAGAGGCCGCGTACGTCGTCCAGCGCGCGCACGTCCACATTCGAGCGCTCCACCCGGACCTCGTGCTTGGTCGCAAGCGCCCACAGTTCGTCAACCTCGCGCCAGTCCTGCGCATAGGGATCGACGACGACGGCCGTGCTGGCATGCACGCCAGTGGCCAGCGCGTCGCGGAGGAAGGCCGCGTCCCCGACGATCACGTCCGCGGTCCTGCTGTCCGCCGCGAACTCGAAGGCGCTGGGCAGCGTGCGCAGTGCCGCAGCGTGCATGGCCGCGTGCGCTGACCTGCCATCGATGTAGACGGTGTGCCGGGTCATGTCATCGCTCCAACAGGACGCTGGGAAGTTGCTCGACGAGGGACAGCGCATAGGCGAGGTCGTCACCGATGCGATCGAGCGAGTACAGCGCCTCCGCGCCGTGCGCTTCAGCGAGCAGTTGACGCCACTCGGACACATAGCTCGCCTCGGGCGTGTGCCATTCGGTGGTCACGCCATTCACCGTCAGTCGCACCGTGCAACTCGAGACGAGTACGTACGACATCTGGAATTCGATGGTGAGGACACTCGATGGCGTGACGACGCGCATGGACCACTGCGGAGGCGTCCACTTGACGGGGAACAGGCCTATGTAGGAGACGGAGCAGCCCTCGGCAACGCCTTGCAGTGCGTAGCCCCGCGGCCACGAACGGCGTCCGGCGATCAGGGTTGGTGCGGTGGGGAGGAACTCGCGCACGAGTGGGATGTCGTGGGTGGCCAGGCCGAGAATGCCCATGGTGATTGTGGAGATCTCGGGTGGCGGACCAGCGGGAGCCGAAGCCGCAGCGCTGGGCGCCGGGACGAGCAATTGCGTCGCGCAATCCACCTGGTCCTCATTGGCGTCGATGCACGAGCTGACCTCGATGCTCGTCGGCCGCTCCCCCAACCCCCGCCACGTCGGCAGGGCCTGCAGGAAGGCGTGGTCGAAGGAATGCATGGCGCCCATGATGATGCGGGTGCCTGACTCGCGCGCCGCGGCCTGGATCGCCGTGAGTTCCTCGCGGTTCACCGCGAGGGGCTTCTCCGCGAGGACCACACGCTTGCCGGCGCTGCAGGCCTTGATGATCTGACGCGCATGGTGAGCGTTGGGGCTTCCCACCACCACGATGTCTACCCGCGCATCCGTGATGAGAGCGTCCTCGTCCGTGGTTGCGAAACCGGCGTGCTGGTCGGCCAGCCGTTGGGCGAGGTCGCCATCGACGTCCATGAAGCCGGCCAGTGAGAGGTCGCCCGGGAAGTTGCGGATGGAGGGGATGTGGATCGCCTGGGCCACCGGCCCGCAACCGAGGAATCCAACGCCGAGAGTCATGAGGCCGACCCCGCTTCTCCTTGGCCATCGCGGAGCAACCGCAATGCCGACCACGCAACGCAGGCGCCGAGCAGCATGATGAGTCCTGATGTGGTGGCGCTCGCGCCACCGGCGAGGCCGACGCCGATGGAGATCGCACCCCCGACGCCGAACGACATGACACCGATGATGCCCGCGGCCATGCCTGCTGCCGACGTCTGCGCGGAAAGCGCCTGCGATATGGCGTTGCCCATGGTGAGACCACTTGCCGACGTGAGCAGGATGCAGCCGAGCGCAGTGACTGGTGTCGAGTTGCCGATCCCGCCGAACACCATGACGGCGCCCGCCAATGCGCTCAGGGACACCCCGGTGACGAGCAGCGCGTGTGCACCGCGTCGCAGTACGTGGCGGGCATTCCATCGCGTCATCGACGCCATGGCGAGCGCATTGAGTGCGTAGAGCAGGCTGAACTGCTGGGCGGTCCAGCCATGTCCCTTCTGGAAGATGAAAGGCGCTCCGGACACGTAGCCGATGAAGGCGACGTAGGCGCCGGTCTGTGCGATGGAGTAGGCAAGGAACCGACGATCGCGCAGCAACTGCACGAAGGTGCGCAACTGGTCTCCATGCGTGCCCTCATGGCGATCATCAGCGTGCAGGGTCTCCGCGAACGCGAGGCGGGCGATCGCCGCGAACACGAAGCCGACAACGGACAGCGTGAGGTAGATCGACCGCCAGCCCGCGAAGTGGAAGAGCTGAGCACCGATCAAAGGGGCGAACACGGGGACCAGCCCGGTGATCGCGAGCACGCGTGACAGGAGGTGCGCTGCGCTGTCGTCGATCGCCACGTCGCGAACTGCCGCGCGCGCCGACACCACGCCCAGCGCCCCCGCGAATCCCATGGCGATGCTGAACGCCAGCAGTACGACGAACGACGGCGCCAGTGCGCACCCGAGCGCGCTCAACCCGAAGGCCAGGGCGCCCATCACTGCCGGCAGGCGGCGACCCAGGCGGTCACCGAGTGGGCCTCCGATGATCTGCCCCAGGCCGGAGCCCATGAAGGTGCTCGCCGACACCATGCGCAGCGCGGCCGGGCCGGCTGCGAAGTCCTGCATCGCGGCCGGCAGCGCCGGCAGCACGAAGTCGATGGAGATGGGTGCCATGGCCAGCAGGCCCACGAGCACGCCGAAGGTGGCGGCGCTGACCCCGTGAGTGCGTTGGTGCGCCGCGTGTTGCACGGTCATGTTCAGCGTTCGCCGATCGACTGCTCGCTGGTGCCGCCGGCAGTCGCCGACGCGGTCATGGCGGCAGCGAACTCCAGCCGCTCCTGACGCCGCAGCGCCTGACGATCGGGATCGCACACCGGTGATGCGAGCATCAGGCGCTGGGTGTAGGGGTGGTCCGGGTTCGAGGTGATCTTCTCGGCGGTGCCCGTCTCGACGATGTCGCCCTTGTACATGACGGCCACGCGATGCGAGATGTAGCGCACCACGGAGAGGTCGTGGGTGATGAACAGGTAGGCGACGCCCGTGCGCTCCTGGATCTCGATGAAGAGATCGAGTACGCGGCTCTGCGTGGACAGGTCCAGCGCCGACACCGGCTCATCGCAGACGATGAGCCTGGGTGAACGCGCCAGTGCGCGGGCGATGGCGATGCGCTGGCGCTGGCCGCCGGAGAACTCGCGGGCCAGGCGTATGCCGGCATCGGCAGGCAGCCTCACCTGGTCGAGCAGTTCACGCACCTTCTGCTGGGCCACCCGCGGGTCCATGCCGGCCACCGTGAGCGGCTCGGTGAGGATGTCGTTGATGGTCATGGCCGGGTTCAGTGACGTGTACGGGTCCTGGAACACCACCTGGATGTCCTCCGACAGGGCACGCCGTCGGGCCGAGGGCAGCCCGGTGATGCGCTTGCCGTCCATGCGCACCTCACCCGAGGCGACCGGGACCAACCCCAGGATGGCGCGACCCAAGGTGGTCTTGCCGGAGCCCGACTCGCCCACCAGGCCCAGGGTCTCGCCCGCCGCGATGTCGAGCGTCACATCGTCGAGCACGCGGATCGGCTTGGCCCGGAAGCCCCGGCCCGGGAACTCGACGGCGACGTGATCGATCTCGATGAGCGGGCGACTCATGACGCCACCTCCAGTTGCGCGCGCGGCTGGCTGTCCTCGAGCGTGGAGGCCAGCAGGTCCTTCGTGTACTGGTGCTCCGGCTGCTTGAACAGCTGCCGAGCGGGCTTGAGTTCGACGATGCGTCCCAACTGCATGACCGCGACGCGATCGCAGATGTCAGCGACCACCCCGAAGTTGTGCGTGACGAGGATCATGCCCATGCGGTACTCCGCCTGCAGCGAGCGCATGAGGTCGAGCACCTCGGCCTGCACGGTCACGTCCAGCGCGGTGGTGGGTTCGTCGGCGATGAGCAGGTCGGGCTCGCAGGAGACGGCGCCCGCGATGAGCACGCGCTGGGCCATGCCACCGGAGACCTGGTGCGGGTAGGCGGCGAACACGCGGTGGGGATCGTTGATGCCCACGCGCTCGAGCAGGGCGATGGCCTTGGCCTTGGCCTCGGCGCGGGAGAGTCCGAGATGACGGATGATCGGTTCCACGAGCTGCGACCCCACCGTGAACGACGGGTCGAGGTTCGACATCGGCTCCTGCGGGATGTAGGCGATGCGCTTGCCGCGCACCGCACTGAACTCGTGGGCGCTCAACTGCTGCAGATCGATGCCGTCGAAGCCGACGCGCTTCGCGGACACGATGGCCGACTTGGGCAACAGCCGCATGATCGCGAACGCGGTCTGCGTCTTGCCCGAACCGGACTCACCGACCAGGCCGAGGACCTCACCCTTCGCCACACTGAGGTTCACGTTGTCGACGACCACCGAGATGCTGCCGTCCGGCTTGCGGTAGCCGACCGACAGGCCCTGGACGTCGAGCACCATGTCACCGTCGAGGTCCCCCGTGGGTACGGACGGGACCCCCGTCCGAGGCGCGGCATCGAGCGCCGGGATGTCGTTGCGCTTGGAGCGGCGCAGGATCCCGGCACCCACGGTGTCCCGCAAGGCATTTCCCATCAGGCCCAGCGAGACCGCCGTGAGGACGAGTGCCACCGAGGGGTAGATCAGGAGCGAGGAGTTCAGGTACATGTTCTGGAAGGCGTCGAGCAGCATCGACCCCCAGGATGCGAGATTGGGGTCACCGAAGCCGAGGAACTCGATGCCGGCCTGCACCATGATGCCGACGCCCATGAGCAGGGAGAGCTGGATGATCGTGGGCTGCACGACGACCGGGAGCACGTGCTTGCGGATGATGCGCGCGTCCCTGATGCCCGCCACCCGCGCCGCGTCGACGTACAACTCCTCCTGCACCGCAGTGGCCTGGGCCCTGATCAATCGGAACACGCTCGGGGACATCATGATGCCGAAGAAGGCCATGGCGAGGAAGGTCTTGGTGCCGATGATGGAGATGATGACGAGCAGCACGATCATGCCCGGCAGCGCCATGAGCACGTTCGTGAACCACGAGAGTGCAAGGTCCACCTTGCCCTGGTAGTAGCCGGCGATGAGCCCGAGCGGGATGCCGATGAGGGCCGCCACGACGACGGCGACGAGCGCGGCGAGGATGCTCGTGCGGCCGCCGTACAGCAGCCTGGCGAACACGTCGCGGCCCACACCGTCCGTCCCCAGCAGGTGGCCCGGTGTGCCGGCGGGGAGTTGCGAGTTCATGAACGAGGTCGTGATGGGGCTGGACCTGGTGAACAGCGGCGCCAGCGCGCAGGCCAGCACGATCACGCCGAAGACGATGAGCGCGAAGAGGCCAGTGGGGTGCTTGAGGAAGCGTCGGAAGACGCTCGGGCGCTTCTGCAGCGGCGGAAGCTTCTCGATCTGTGTGCTCACTTGACGCGCACCTTCGGGTTGAGCAGTCCGTAGCCGATGTCGATGAGGGGGGGGACCACGACCA
>JAJXSV010000085.1 GCA_021784375.1 Actinomycetes bacterium
TAGCTCGGACATCGACAGCCAGACCAAGTCCGGCGTGGTGTCACTGGCCACCTTCTGGGTGATCCTGAGCCTGTTCATGGGGCTTGTCATCCGGCGACTGGTGCGCCGGGACGTCAATGAGATCGAGCGACTGGTGGAGGTGGCCTCCCTCATCGCGGCCGGTGCGACCACCGTGCAGGTGCCGGATCGCGCCTCCTCCGCTGAGGTGAGCCTGCTGGCCCAGTCCCTGGAGCGCATGGTGCTGTCACTGCGCGCGACCGTGCAGATGGAGCAGGCGACCAACCAACGCATGCAGGAGTTCCTGGGTGACGCCTCCCATGAGTTGCGCACGCCACTCACGGTGATCAAGGGCTACCTGGAGCTGCTGGAACGGGACGTGGAGCCGGCGCAACGGGAGCGTGCCCTGCTCCGCATGCGCGCGGAGGCGCTGCGCATGGAGGGCCTGGTGAACGACCTCCTGCTGCTGGCGGAGATCGGAACGCCGGTGCCGGAATCGCAGGAGACGCTCGACCTCACCGGTCTGGTGCGGGTGGCCGTGGGCGACCTCCGGGAACTGCAGCCGGGTCGGGTTGTCACCAGCTCGATCGAGGGCCACGTACTGGTGCGCGCGATCCCCTCACATCTGCATCGGGCGGTGGGGAACGCGTTCGCCAACATCCGACGGCACACCGACGAGGGTGCTCCGGTGCATGTGACGCTGCAACGGGCGGAGGGCGTGGCCATCCTGCGGGTCGAGGACGGTGGCCCGGGCCTGCCCCCCGAGATGTACGAGCGGGGCATGGCGCACTTCCAGCGCTTCGACAAGTCCCGGACCCGCGCCAGTGGCGGCTCGGGACTGGGCATGAGCATCATCGCGGCGGTGATGGCGGAACTCGGCGGATCGGTCGTGATGTCCCCGAGCGAACTCGGGGGCCTCTGCCTCACCTACCGATTCCCGATTGCCGTCTGAGCACTACAGGGAGACGGCCGCGAAGGCGTCCTCCGTCGTGGTGAGCGTGCAGGATCGCCCGGGCAGTTCGTACTGCCAGCAGGCGCGGTTCTGGTCGTCGATGATGTCCTGCGCCGGCAGTTCCCGTCCGTCCCAGGACGTGTCCTCGGTCGTATGCGCGTCCGCGACGAGCGTCACGTCGTAGCCACGCTCGAGGGCGGCCGTGATGGTGTGGCGCACGCAGAACTCCGATTGGGCTCCGCTCACGACCAGATGCCCGACCCGTCGCTCGGCGAGCAGGGACTCCAGGTCCGTGCCTTCGAAGGAACTGCGAAACTCCTTGCGCACCAACGGTTCCTGCGCTTGCGGTGACAACTCGTCGACGAGCTGCCAGTCCGCGCTGCCAATGGGCATTCCCTCGTCGGAGTGCTGCACCCAGATGACGGGTACGTGGTGCCGGCGGGCGCCGTTCACGAGTTCCTGGATGTTGGCGATCGTCTCATCGCGCTTGTGGGCGTTGGCGACGACGCCTGTCTGGACGTCGATGACCAACAGGGCACTGGCGCTGCGACCGGGAATGCTGCTCATGGGCCGAGCGTAGGCGCGTCCGGCGGTAGAGGCGCCCCCAGCGACGCGAACTACGCTGCGGAGCATGGGCGAGCCGATCGACCTCGACGTGCTGGTGGGCGCCTGCCTGGCGCGCGCGGCGGTGGGCGGGTGATGGACGTCGGGCTGGCGGAGTTCGAGCGCCTGGTGGGGGAGGCGCTCGACAGCATCCCGGAGGAGCTGCTCGACCTCATCGACAACGCCATCGTGATCGTCGTGGACGAGCCGCCCCCCGGCGAGCCGCACCTGCTGGGCCTGTACGAGGGGATCCCGCTCACCCAGCGCGGCCACGACTACATGGGCGCCCACCTGCTGCCGGACCGGATCAGCATCTTCCGGAATCCCATCCTGCGCGTGTGCTCCACCCGTGAGCAGGTGGTGCAGGAGGTCCGGGTCACCGTCGTCCATGAGGTGGCACACCATTTCGGGATCGACGACGACCGTCTGCATGAACTGGGCTGGGGCTGACGCGGGGCCGCCCTCGCGGGGCCGCTCGAAGCGGCCCGGAAATGGGAAACCCCCTGCATCTGCAAGGGGTTTCCGTCAGTACACCGCGTAGGACTTGAACCTACAACCCGCTGATTAAGAGTCAGCTGCTCTGCCAGTTGAGCTAGCGGTGCGCGAAACCCAATGATAGCGGAGCGTCACCTAGGGGCAAAAATCCGGGCCTTGTCCTACGGTTGGGCCGTGCCCAACGACACCTTGAACGCGATAGCCGACGACCTCGTCGCCTTCCTGTGGGACCGCGACCCGCTTGAGGCCACCCTCACGGGCTTCCGTGAGTACGACCGCGGGCTGGCCGACCTGAGCAGCCACGCCGAGGAGGTGTTCCGCGAGCGCCGCCACACCCTGCGCAAACGGGCCCTCGACATCGGCGCCGACTCGCTCGGAGACCAGGAGCAGCTGACCCGGGCGGTCGTGCTCGCTGTGCTCAACAACCTCGACAACTACGACATCGCCGGGCAGGAGGAGTACACGCTCTCGGACTTCCCGGTGTCACCGACCTCCATGCTGCTCGCCTATCTGCGCATGGTCACGCTCACCAACGGGTCTGAGGCCTGGGCCTACGTCGACCGGCTGCGCGAGATCCCGCGCTACCTGCAGCAGTCGTTGGACCGGCTCGCCAAGGGACGCCGGCGCGGCCTCACCCCGGTGGCGCACCTCGTCACCAACACGGCCAACCAGATCGACCGGTACCTCGCCTCACCGGAGGACCCGCTCCTGCTGCCGCTACCCGAGGGGTTCACGGAGGCCGAGACCTGGCGGGCGGAGGTCACGGCCATCCTGCGGGACACCGTGCGGCCCGCCTTCGCCGCCTACCGCGACGTGCTCCTCGCCGACGTGCTGCCCACGGCCCGGGACAAGGAACACGTCGGGCTCTGCCACCTGCCGCAGGGCCTCGATCGCTACGAGGCGCTCGTCCAGGCGCACACGACCACCAAGCGCACCGCCGCCGAGCTCCACGAGGTGGGACGCCGGCAGGTCGCCAAGGTGCGGGAGGAGTTCCGCGTCCTCGGATCCCGGGTCTTCGGGATCGATGACCCGGCGAAGCTGTTCGTGCACCTCAACTCCGCCCCGGAAGTGCGCTGGCACACACGCCCCGAGATCCTGGCCGCGGCCGAGGTCGCCGTCCGACGCGCCGAGGCCGAGGCGCCCAAGTGGTTCGGTCGGCTGCCCAAGGACATCTGCCTGCTCCAGGAGGTTCCGGATCTCGAGGCTGAGGGCTCCGCGCCGGCGTACTACATGCCACCCGCGCTCGACGGATCCCGCAAGGGCACCTACTTCCAGAACACCTGGAAGCCGGAGGAGCGCACGTCCTTCGACCTCGAGTCCGTGGCCTTCCATGAGGCGGTACCCGGTCATCACTTCCAGATCTGCATCGCCCAGGAGATGGACAACCTGCCCCTGATCCGGCGCCTCACCATGTTCACGGCCTATGCCGAGGGCTGGGGTCTGTACTCCGAGCGCCTGGCCGACGAGATGGGGTTGTACTCGTCCGACCTCCAACGCCTGGGCATGCTCTCCGCCGATGCCTGGCGCGCCGCCCGACTGGTCGTGGATACCGGCATGCATGCCATGGGGTGGACACGGGAGCAGGCACTCGAGTTCCTGCTGTCGGCCTGCCCCATCGCGCGCATCGATGCTGAGGCGGAGATCGATCGCTACATCGCCTTCCCGGGCCAGGCCCTGTCGTACATGACCGGTCGTCTCGAGATCGAGCGCATGCGCGCGGAGTGCCGGCGGCTCGCCGGCAGCGGATTCGACCTGCGCGCCTTCCACGACATGGTGCTGGCCAACGGGGCCCTGCCCTTGAACGTGTTCGCGGATGCCATGCGCGCCTGGGCGACCGACCGGCGTCCCGCCGGTCCCTCGAGCATCAGCGAGCCCGAGGACTTCGGCTACTGACGCGACACCGCCCATGCTCCAGAACGCGGGGCCACCGGGTGCGGATTTGTGCGCGGGGGGACTGCAGTGGAGGGCGCGACGGCGCATACTCGTGACATGGACGAAGCCGCCTGGAGTGACATGGTGCGGACCGCGGAGTTGAACGACGACCGCGATGCGCTCAGCCGCCTGTTCGACGCGGCCGTTGCCGCGTGGGGTCACGACCTCGCTGCCGAGCGCTGGTTCAGGCTGCTGAGCGAGGCCGACGGGTCCGCGGTCACCGGCTGACCACCGGGCCCGAAACGGGGAAGGGGCGTGTGTCCACTGCCTGAGCAGCGGACACACGCCCCTTCCCGGTGGTCGCGGTGGGAGCCGCAGGACTGCTAGGTGAGTTCCATCTCCATGTCGATGGCGCCGCAGGGGCACTCGTGAGCGCACAGCCCGCAACCCTTGCAGAAGTCGAGGTTGAACTCGTAGGTCCCGTCGGCGTGCTTGATGACCGCGTTGTCCGGGCAGACGCCGAAGCAGTTGTCGCAGTTGAAGCAGTTGCCGCAGGACATGCATCGGCGCGCCTCATACAGCGCGTTGTCCGCGGTCAGCCCCTGCACCACCTCATCGAAGGTGTCCGACCGACGTGCCACGTCGAGGCGCGGTCGTTGGGTCTTCTCGGCGTCCGAGTAGTACCAGGTGTTCAGGCGGTCGAAGGAGGCCAGGTTCGGGCGGAAGGGGTGCACCCACTCCTCGCCGCGCAGCCACATGTCGATGTTGCGGGCAGCGAGCTTGCCGTGACCCACGCCGTTGGTGACCGTGCGCTCGCCCGGCACCATGTCGCCACCGGCGAACACGCCCGCGTAGCCGGTCATGAGGTTCTCGCCGACGGACACCACGCCGTCGTCGATGACGACGCCGGGCAGGTCGTTGAGCAGCGAGAGATCGGCCTCCTGGCCCAGGGCCAGGACGACGGAGTCCGCCTCCAGCATGTCGAACTCGCCGGTCGGCTGCGGGAAGCCCTTCTCGTCGAGTTCCATCTTCTCGATCTGCACCGCGCCGCTGTCGACATGCTTGATGGTGGACAGCCAGTGCATCTTGATGCCCTCTTCAAGGGCCTCGGTGATCTCGATGTCGTGCGCTGGCGCCTTGTCGCGCGTGCGGCGGTACACGACGATGGCCTCGGTCGCGCCCAGTCGCTTGGCGGTGCGGGCCGCGTCCATGGCGGTGTTGCCGCCGCCGTACACGATGACGCGCTTGCCGAGCATCGGCGGTTCGCCGCTCTCCGTGTCCTTGAGCAGGGCGACGGCGTCCAGGATCCGCGCCGACTCACCCGCGGGGATGTATGCGCGCTTGCCGAGGTGGGCACCGACCGCGAGGAAGAGCGCGTCGAATCCCTCCGCGAAGGCTGCGGGGACATCCGTGACCTTGGCGTTGCACTCGATGGTGACCCCGAGGTCGGCGATGCGCGCGATCTCCGCGTCGATGATGTCGCGGGGGAGCCGGTAGGACGGGATGCCGTAGCGCATCATGCCGCCGGGTTGCTCCGCGCTCTCCCGGATGGTGACCGCATGGCCGAGCTTGGCCAGGTGGTACGCGGCCGAGAGACCGGAGGGCCCGGAGCCGACGACGAGTACGCGCTTGCCGGACGACACCGCGGGCTTCTCGAACTTCCAGCCCTGCTTCAACGCTTCGTCGCCGAGGAAGCGCTCCACAGAGTTGATGCCGACGGTCTCATCGACCTGGCCGCGGTTGCACGCGGTCTGACAGGGGTGGTAGCAGACACGGCCCATGATGGCGGGCAGCGGATTGTTCTGCGTGAGGTGGCGCCAGGCGGACTCGTAGTTGCCGTCCTCCGCCTGGTAGAGCCAGCCCTGCACGTCCTCGCCCGCCGGGCAGGCGTCGTTGCAGGGAGGGAGCCGGTGGACGTACACCGGGCGTTCCGTGCGCCAGGTACCCGTCTTGTTCGCCAAGGACGAACCGACGTCGAGGGTGATGGCAAAGGGCTTCTGCGCCATTACTGCTCCTGGCCTTCCGCGATCAGGTTGTACTTCGTGATGTTGTTGTCAGCGATCCGCTGCAGTTTCTCGACGATGTCGGGACGGCCCTTGGGGCCGAAGAGGTGCGCGTAGCGCTTCTGCGGCTTCAGGTACTCCTCGACCGGAATGCGGCGCCGGATCTTCGTGCTCGACTTCATCTCGCCGTACTCGGCCTCGAACACCGGGAAGAATCCCGACTCGACGGCCGCGCGCGACAACTGGATGGTCTCGTCGGAGCGGGATCCCCATCCGAGCGGGCAGGGCACGAGCACGTGCAGGTAGCGCGCACCGCGGTAGGTCATGGCCTTCTTGACCTTGGCCTCCAGGTCATGCAGGTCCGCCACCGTCGCCGTCGCCACGTAGGGGATGTGGTGCGCCATGGCGATGAGCGGCAGGAACTTGCCCTGGTTGAAGTAGGCGCCAGGTTCGGCACCCGACGCGTGTGAGGTGTTCGTGCGGGCCGCCGGCGGCGTCGCACCCGAGCGCTGGACGCCCGTGTTCATGTAGGCCTCGTTGTCGTAGCAGACGTAGAGGACGTCGTCGTTGCGCTCCCACATGCCGGAGAGCGGGCCGAAGCCGATGTCGACGGTGCCGCCGTCGCCGCCCTGGGCGATGACGCGGATGTCGGTCTTGCCCTGCGCCTTCAGGGACGCTGCGACGCCCGAAGCCACCGCGGCCGCGTTCCCGAACAGCGAGTGCAGCCAGGGGATGCGCCATGACGTCTCCGGGTACGGGGTGGAGAAGACCTCGAGGCAGCCGGTGGCGTTGACCGCCATCACCTTGCCGCCGGTGACCGCCATGGCGGTGTCGAGCACGTAGCGCGCGCCCAGCGCCTCGCCGCAGCCCTGGCACGCACGGTGCCCGGAGGTCAGCGCGTTGACCCGGTTCGGGTTCGACTGCTCCGAGCGCTCCTCGTCGGTGAGCAGTCGGTTGCCGACCGCGAAGGAACCGACCTGGTAGAACTTCAGTGGCGTCACGGTCATGCCGGGATCATCCCTTCGTTGAGATCCAGGAACGTCAACGCCTCGGCCTCGCCGGCGATGGACTTCCGGAGGATGTCGTGCAGCGAAGCACGCGTGATGGCGCGGCCGCCGAGCCCGGCGACCACCGTGTTCTGGGGGATGTCGAGGCCCTGCAGGGCCATGCGGATGTCGGAGTCGACGACACCGCCGATGCCCACCGCGAAGGCCCGCTCGAGGACCACGACCCGCTTGGCGTGCTGCAACTTCTCGCGGATGGCGGCCGTGGGGAACGGCCGGTACGAGGTGATGCCGAGGACCCCGATCGACGTCCCCTGCTCCCGCATCTCGTCGATGACGTCCTCGAGGGTGCCGATGGTGGCGCCGAGTGCCACGACGACCGTGTCCGCACCCTCCGTGCCGTAATCGGTGACTAGGCCCATGTAGTCGTTGGGGCCGCCCGCACGGCGCCCGAAGGCCCGGCTGAACTCCTCCGAGAGGCCGGGGATGGCGGCCAGCGCCTCGAGCTGCTTGTGATGGGCCAGCCAACGCACCTCGGTGAATGCCTCCGGCCCCACCATGGCGCCGATCGACACCGGGTTCTCCACGTCGAGCTTCTGTCGCGGCACGAAAGCGGTGAGGAAGGCATCGCTCTGGGCCTGCTCCGGCACGTCGATCTGCTCCATGGCATGCGTGAGCACGAAGCCGTCCATGCAGACCATGACCGGCATGGAGACGAGTTCCGCCAAGCGGAAGGCGAACACGTGCAGGTCGGCTGCCGCCTGGTTGTCCTGGGCGTACAACTGGATCCAGCCGGAGTCGCGCTGGCTCATGGCGTCCGTGTGGTCGTTCCAGATGTTGATGGGGGCGCCGATGGCGCGGTTGGCCACCGTCATGACGATCGGCAGGCCGAGCCCCGAGGCGTTGTAGACGGCCTCCACCATGTACAGCAGGCCCTGGCTGGCGGTTGCCGTGTAGGTGCGCGAGCCGGTGGCCGAGGAGCCGATGGCGACCGACATGGCGCCGAACTCGGACTCCACGTTCAGGAACTCGCAGTGCTCGATGCCGCCCTTGCGGACGATGTCATCGAGCGCCTCCACGATGTGGGTCTGGGGTGAGATGGGATAGGCGCAGATGACGCCGGGGCGGCAGGTGGCCACCGCCTGCGCGATTGCCTGGGAACCCTCGATCTGCTTACGCATGAGCCATTGCCTCCACCTTCTGTGCGCGTACGTAGTCGAACGCCTCGCGAGCCGCCCGGATGTTGCCCTCGGCGATCTTCGGCGGGAAGCGCTCCTCGATGGCGCGGACCACTGACTCCAGGGCCACCTGGCGGGTGGCGGCGGCGTAGCCGCCGAGCAGGGCGGCGTTGGGGAGGGGACGGCCCACGTACTTCAGGGCGTAGTCGGACGCCGGCACCGTCAGCCTCCGGTACTCGAACGCGGAGTGCTGGAGTGACTCGATGCCGAGTTCCTCCCAGGTCTTCTTGGTGTTGATGAGGATGTATGCGTCATCGGTGACACCGGAGAACACGTCGACCTGGTGGAGCAGGGTCGGGTCCTGGATGATCAGCGCCTGCGGCACCAGCACCGGTTCCCGCAGGCGGATCGGCTTGTCATCGAAGCGCGCGTAGGCGACAACCGGCGCGCCGGTTCGCTCGGAGCCGAAGCTCGGGAAGGCTTGGGCGTACTTGCCGTCGTAAAACGCTGCGACGCTGAGCAACTCCGCTGCGGTGACGACGCCCTGCCCACCGCGGCCATGGATTCTCGACTGGAACACGTATGAATTCTGGCGCAATGTCCGTTTCGCCGCGACGTGACCAATGGCCCTCGCGAACATGACGAATTCGTGGCCCATTCGTGCAGCATTTCCACCGGAATTGGCGCGTGCGGTGCTGGGGTTGTGCTACGCGCCCGCTTGCTGGCAGCC
>JAJXSV010000086.1 GCA_021784375.1 Actinomycetes bacterium
GGCGTTGAAGTCCTCGCGCCAGGGGATGTCGATGGAGGCGCCGGGAGCGAGGGTGACGTGCGTGATGACGAGCGGCGTGTGCGAGATGCCCGGCCCCTTGTGGCCGTCGAGCTCGCCGGCGAGCACACGCACGATGGCCCCGCCGTCAGCGCTCGTGACCATCGCGGAGTCCTGGCCCTGGAGGTCCTGGTACTGGGGGTCGATCATCTTCTGCGCCTTGGGCAGGTTGATCCACAACTGGACACCGTGGAACAGGCCGCCCGACATGACGAGCGCCTCGGGTGGGGTCTCGATGTGCAGGACGCCGCCTCCGGCGGTCATGTACTGCGTGCCACCCTCGAGGATGGTGCCACCACCGCCCTGCGAGTCCTGGTGCAGGAAGTTCCCGTCGATGAGGTAGGTGAAGGTCTCGAACCCGCGGTGGGGGTGCCAGGGCGTGCCCTTGGGCTCGCCCGGGGCGTAGTCGACCTCTCCCATCTGGTCCATGTGGACGAAGGGATCGATGTCGGCCATGGTGAGCCCCGCGAAGGCCCGACGGACGGGGAAGCCCTCGCCCTCATGCGCCTGTGGGGCATCGATGATCTTCAGCACCTTGCGCACCAGTGGACGTTCCGGCGTGCTCAGACGCGGGAGCACCATCGGGTCGGCGGTTGTCGCTGGCATGGGAACCTCACTTCAGAGATAGTTAAACATTGAACTATCAGCGGCACAAGATCATTCCCGCGCATTCTTCGCCTGCCCGGTCACCGCTACCAGAGTCCAGGCCGCACGTTCCCGCGGCCGACCGCGTCACCCCGGCGGATGTGCGCTGCGAGTCGGCCCCTGCTCCACCGGAGCGCCGGGAGGGGGCCGTCTCGCTGTTGGCGCTCGTCGTGCGCCAGGAACCGCCAACCCACGAATCCGGCGCGCGGCGGATGTCGCAGATGACGATGCGAGCCCGAGGCGGTGGAATGGGTGCCATGACGAACCTCGATCGCTCGCGCCTCACCGCACTCATCGAGCGTGAACGCGCCCTGCATGGGTCGCTGAACCCGCAGAGCGCGGCCGAGTTCGCCCGCGCGGCACATCTCTTCGGACGGGTACCCATGACCTGGATGAACAAGTGGGCCGGCGGCTTCCCCATGTACCTTGCAGGCGCCTCCGGGAACACCGTCCGCGACATCGACGGCCACACCTACGTCGACTTCGCCATGGGCGACACCGGGGCCATGGCCGGGCACTCGCCGGCCGAGACGGTCACGGACGTCATCATGCGCATCGACCAACTCGGCGGGATCACCACCATGCTGCCCACCGCTGAGGCGGAATGGGTGGGCGCCGAGCTGCAGCGGCGCTTCGGCCTCCCCCTTTGGAGCTTCACGCTGAGCGCCACCGACGCCAACCGGTGGGCCATCCGCTTGGCACGCCTGGCCACGGGCCGCAGCAAGCTCCTGGTGTTCGCCTACTGCTACCACGGATCAGTTGACGAGACCTTCGCGGTGCCCGGGCCCGATGGACGCGCGGTCTCCCGGCCCGGCAATGTGGCTCCGCCCGTGCCGCTGGACGAGACCACACGCGTGGTCGAGTTCAACGACGTGGACGCGCTGCGCCGCGAACTCGCACACGGGGACGTGGCCGCGGTGCTCGCCGAGCCCGCGATGACGAACATCGGCATCGTGCTGCCGCAGCCCGGGTTCTGGGACGAGGCGATGCGCGCCTGCCGTGAAACCGGCACCCTGCTCATGATCGACGAGACGCACACCATCTCCACCGGCCCCGGGGGCGCGACGAAGGCCTGGGGACTGCGCCCGGACATCCTCGTCATCGGGAAGTCGATCGGCGGTGGCATCCCCTCCGGCGCCTACGGCATCAGCGAGCAGGTGGCACGACTCGTCACGGGCCACACCGAGGCGGGCGATGCCGACATCGTCGACGTCGGCGGCGTCGGCGGAACCCTTGCCGGCAACGCGCTCTCCGTCGCGGCCATGCACGCGACCCTGAAGCACGTGCTCACGGACGACACCTGGCCGCGCATGATCGAGCTGGCCACGGCCTTCCGCGAGGGCGTGGAAGCCGTCATCGCCGCCCACGACCTGCCTTGGACCTGCACCCAGTTGGGGGCGCGGGCGGAGTACCGGTTCACCACCCCGGCACCGCGCAATGGCACCGCCTCCGCCGCGGCTGCGGACGCCGAACTCGAGGAGTTCTTCCACCTCTACGCGTCCAACCGCGGGGTGCTCATCACGCCCTTCCACAACATGGCACTCATGTGCCGGGACACCACGGAGGCGGACGTCGCGCTGCACACCAGTGTCTTCGCGGCCGCCGTCGCGGAACTCACGGCCTGAAGCACTCTCCCGCGCCCGGCTCCCTCCCGCGCTTCGGCCCGGGAAGGCGTGCACCCGTGGACCGACGTTGGTCCCGAAGGCGGCAGAGATTCCCGCAAACGCGTTGCCGGACAAGGACGTTCGGCCCCATCCGGGGGCTGGCGACAGCCCTCGTCGCGGAGTTTCCATCACATTCGCCACCATTCGCGAACGCCCTGTGAAACCATTCGAGCCGTCTACCTTGACCTCACAGGAGGGTGAGCACGTGAGTGCGCTAGACCTTGCACGGTGGCAGTTCGGCATCACCACCGTCTACCACTTCCTATTCGTCCCCATCACGCTCGGCACCTCGTTCCTCGTCGCCATCATGCAGACGATGTGGGTGCGCTCGGCCAATGACGCCTGGCTTCGGCTCACGAAGTTCTTCGGCAAGATCTTCCTCATCAACTTCGCCATGGGCGTCGTCACCGGCATCGTGCAGGAATTCCAGTTCGGGATGAACTGGTCCGACTACTCACGCTTCGTGGGTGACATCTTCGGCGCGCCCCTCGCCATCGAGGGTCTACTTGCCTTCTTCCTCGAATCGACCTTCCTCGGCATGTGGATCTTCGGCTGGGATCGCCTGCCCAAGAAGCTGCACCTGGCCTCCATCTGGCTGGCCTCCATCGGCACCACGCTCTCGGCCTACTTCATCCTCGCCGCCAACGCCTTCATGCAGCACCCGGTCGGATTCCACATCAATCCGGTGACACACCGCGCTGAGATGGACGACTTCGTCCGCGTGCTCACGCAGAACACCGCGGTGGTCGCGTACCTGCACACCATGTCAGCCGCATTCCTCGTCTCCGGCACGTTGGTGGCCGCAGTCAGCGCCTTCCACATGATGAAGGGCAACGGCGACATCTACCGCAGGACGCTGCGCATGGGCGCGGTGGTGACACTCATCGCGGGCGCTGCCGTCGCATTCACCGGCGATCAGGACTCCAAGATCATGGTGGCTCAGCAACCCATGAAGATGGCCGCCGCGGAAGCGCAGTACGAGACCCAACGTGGTGCGGAGTTCTCACTCCTCACCATCGGAACCCTGAGCGGCGACAAGGCCACCTTCGAGCTGAGGATCCCCAAGCTGCTGTCCATCCTCGCCACCGGCGATCCCAACGGCGAGGTCAAGGGCATCAACAACCTCGAGCAGGAGTACACGACCACGTACGCCAGCACCGGCCTCACCGGCGCCGACTTCGCACCGACGATCCCCGTCACCTACTGGATGTTCCGGCTCATGATCGGCTTGGGCATGATCGCGGTGCTGTGGGCGCTCTGGATGCTGTGGATGACCCGAGGCGGGCGTCAACCGAAGGGCAGGCTGGCCTACCGCTCCGCGGTGTGGATGACCTTCGCCCCGCTCTTCGGCATCTCGGCGGGATGGATCTTCACCGAGATGGGGCGGCAGCCCTGGCTTGTCTTCGGCGAGATGACGACGCGTGCGGGCGTGTCCCCGATCGTCACCAGTTTCGACGTCATCGTCTCCATGGTGATCTTCACCCTGCTCTACGGATTCCTCGCGGTCATTGAAATGGGGCTGCTCCTCAAGACCATCAAGCAGGGCCTGCCGGCCGTTTCCGACGTCAAGGTCGTCGAGGGCAGCGAGCCGCTGACCTTCGCATACTGAGGTGATTGCAATGTCATACGAAACCCTGCAGACCGTCTGGTTCATCCTCATCGCGGTCCTCTGGATCGGTTATTTCGTGCTCGAGGGCTTCGACTTCGGGGTCGGGATCCTGCTGCGGACGATCGGCAAGAACGAAGCCGAGCGTCGCGCCCTGGTCACGACGTTGGGCCCGCTGTGGGACGGCAACGAGGTGTGGCTGCTCGTCGCAGGCGGTGCCACCTTCGCGGCCTTCCCCGAGTGGTACGCCACCCTGTTCAGTGGCTTCTACCTGCCGCTGTTCCTCATCCTGTTCGGCCTCATCATCCGTGGTGTCGCGTTCGAGTACCGCAGCAAGCACGGTGACATCGTCTGGCGCCAACGCTGGGACTGGGCCATCCTCATCGGCTCCTTCCTGCCCTCGCTGCTCTGGGGTGTGGCCTTCGCGAATCTCGTGCGTGGCACCCAATTGGAGCAGCAGGCGAACACCGGCTTCCTGTACACGGGTGGCTTCTGGGCCCTGCTCAACCCCTTCAGCCTGCTCGGCGGCCTGGTGACGCTCACGCTGTTCATCACGCACGGCGCGATCTTCGTCAGTCTCAAGACCGACGGCGATATCCGCTACCGCGCGCGCGATCTGGCCTTCCGCATCGGCCTGGTGGCCGCGGTGCTGGCCGTGGTGTTCCTGCTCTGGGCGCAGATCGCGTACAGCAACAACACCTGGACCTGGGCGCCGGTGCTGCTCGCGGCGGTGTGCTGGCTCGCGGCCATCGCCTGCGTGCGCGCCGGTCGTGAGGGTTGGTCATTCCTGTTCAGTGCGCTCACGCTGGCGCTCGCGGTGATCTCGCTGTTCGGGATGCTCTACCCGAACCTGATGCCGAACCTGGACCACGTCGCCGGCCACGGCCTGGACATCCACAACGCGTCGTCCACGGAGACCACGCTGAAGATCATGACCGGCGTGGCCGTGGTGCTGACGCCGATCGTCCTGCTCTACCAAGGGTGGACCTACTGGATCTTCCGCAAGCGCCTCACGGCGGCGCAGATCCCGAACCCGGAGCAGGGCATCCTCGACACGGTCCACTGAGCGAGGCACACCAGATGGTGGGTGGCGGTTGACGCACCGGTGCTCAGCCGCCACCCACGCGCGGTTCGAGGCTGCGAAATATCCGTGTGCGTACATCGATCACACGGACGCGCCCGGAGCTGCCTGGGGCCGTTGGCTAGCATCACGGCATGCGCCCCCTCGATCCCGAGCTGATCCGCCGCTCGGGGCCCATCAGGGGTGCCGTGGTGGCGACCGTGCTCACCGGCCTGGTATCGGCCACGGCCGCGGTCGTCCAAGCAGCCAGCGCGGCCGCGCTGATCTCCCGCGCCTTCCTCCGACACCAGCCGGTGACCTCGCTCGGCCTCCCGCTGGCGGCATTCGCCGCCGCATGGCTGTTGCGTTCGACGGCGAACACGGTCCAGGACGTGTGGGCCCGACGTTCCGGACTGCGCGCGGTGGCCGCGCTGCGTCAGGAGATCGCGTCCGCCTATGCGCGGAGCGATGCCAGCACGAGCACGATGTTCCCGCTGCTCAGCCGGGGGATCGATGCCCTCGAGGTGTACATCGCGCGTTACCTCCCGCAACTCGTCCTGGCGGTGCTGGTGCCCGTGGGTCTCGGTGCCTGGATCCTGCGCAATGACGGCTGGACGGCCATCGTCCTTGCCATCACCATCCCGCTCATCCCCGTGTTCATGGCCCTCATCGGCTGGTTCACCGACGCCGCCGTGACCAAGCAGTGGTCAGCGGTCGGTCGCATCACGGATGTCATCGGCGACCTCTTCACCGGCCTGCCCGATCTCATCATCTTCGACCGCGCCCGGGCCCAGGCGGACGTCATCCGCAGGCTCGGCACCGATGCCACGCACGCGACCATGCGCGTCCTGCGCATCTCCTTCCTGTCCTCCTTCGCACTCGAACTCATCGCCACCATCAGTGTCGCCATCATGGCGCTGGGCATCGGACTGCGGCTCACGAGTGGCCGCATCGATCTCGAGACCGGGCTGATGATCCTGATCCTCGCGCCCGATGTGTACCTGCCCCTGCGTCTCGTCGGCACGCAGTTCCACGCCGCCGTGGAGGGGATGGAGGCATGGAACCAGGCGCTTCCCCTGCTGCAAGCGCATCGGCAGTCCGGCGCTGTGCTCACCGGGCCCATCGACTCCTTGAGCTTCGAGGGGCTCGTATGCGGCTACGACATCCCGCTCACCGGAGCGCTGGTGTGGCGCTTCGAACGGGGGACGCTCACCGCCATCACCGGGCACAGCGGTGTCGGCAAGTCCACCTTGCTGCGCACGGCAGCCGGCCTCCTCCCACCTCTCTCCGGCAGTGTCTCGGTCAACGGCCAGCACGTGCACTCGCTCGACGAGCGCGTGTGGTTCGAGCACGTCGGATACGTGCCGCAGGAGCCGTGGTTGGGCCATGGCTCCGTGCGGGATGCACTCGCAGCCGGCGCGCGGTCGTCGGACGAGGAATGCCGGGCGGCCCTCGATCTCGTCGGCCTGCAGGGCCTCCCGCTCGATGCCCGCATCGACGACTTCAGCGGCGGGGTCTCCATCGGACAGCGTCGACGCATCGCCTTGGCGCGCTACCGGCTGCGCAACTGCGATGTGCTGCTCCTCGACGAGCCAACTGCCGCCGTGGACGCGGAGAGCGAGGCGGCCATCCTCGAACTGCTGGAGGCGTGGCGTGCGCAGGGCGCGATCGTCATCGTGGTGGCGCACCGCGCCGCCCTGGTGAAGGCAGCGACCAGCGTCCTGCATCTCGGGGGCGTGCGATGAAGCGGACGATCCTGGCCGTGCTCGCCGCCGCCGCCACCTTCGCCTCGGCCATCGGCCTGGTGACCACCGGGGCCTGGCTGATCAGCGAGGCGGCCCTGCGTCCCCCACTGCTCACGCTTGAGGTCGCCATCGTCTCGGTACGCGCGTTCGGCATCTCGCGAGGCTCGTTCCGCTGGCTCGAGCGCGTGGTGTCGCACGACGCCGCATTGCACGAGACCGTGCAACGGAGGGCGCACCTCTGGACCGCACTGGCCAAGGCGGGCCCGCGTGGGGCGTGGGGCCTGCGCACCGGGGATGCGATCACCAGGGTCATGCAGGATGCCGAGCTGCTGCAGGACCGCATCACCCGCGTCATCGTCCCTGCCGCCGCAGCCATCGTCACCGCCCTGGGCGCGGTGCTGCTGCAGGTGCACCTGCAATCGCTCGCGGGACTGCTGTTCCTTGCCGCCTTCGCGGTCGCCGGAATCCTCGTGCCCCTGCTCGCACACCGCGTCGAATTCGCCGCCGCCCAGCGTGCGCTGGTGGAGCGCGCGACCATGAACGCGCAGTTGGCGGCGCTGGTGTCCCACAAGGACGAGATGCGCGTGCTGGGCCTGGTGGACGCGGCCCTCGTCGATATCGCAGCGGCCGACGGGCGGCGCCTCAGGATCGAGACACGGGCCGCGCTGCTCTCCGGGCTCACGCAGTGGGTGGCGCTGGTGGCGAGCGGCCTGGCCATCGTCGGCGGACTCCTGGCGGCGATCCCGGCCGTCCTCGACGGTTCGTTGCAGGGGCCACACCTGGCGATCGTCGCCCTCCTGCCCTGGTCGGCGAGCGAGGTCATCACCGCGCTCGCACTGGCCGCCTCGGCGCTCGTGCGGGTGCGCTCAGCGGGCGCCCGACTGGCCGACATCGAGACCCTGGAGCCCGTGGTGCCGGCTGTGCAGCCGCGTGAGCAGGCCGGGCTCTCGGTGCAGGGGTTGGCGGTCCGCTGGAAGGACGTGGACGCCGTCCACGACATCGACATCGAGGTGCCGCGGGGCCATCGGGTGGCCTTGGTCGGTCGCAGCGGTGCCGGTAAGTCCAGCGTGGTGAGTGCAGTGCTGGGTCTGGTGGAATACCGCGGGACGGTTGCCGTCGGGGGGGCGGCTGGCGACCTGCCTCGTGCCTCGCTCATCACCGCTGTGCCGCAGGCACCGCACATCTTCCACACCACGGCACGGGAGAACCTGCGCATGGCCATCGGCGCGGTCCCCGATCTGCAGCTGCGGCGGGCACTCGACCGGGTCGGCCTCGCGCACGTCGAGCTGGATCGCGACCTCGGCCGCATGCCGCTCTCGGGTGGCGAGGCCCAGCGCCTGGGGCTGGCCCGTGCGCTGTTGCTGGACGCCCCGGTCATCGTGCTGGACGAGCCCACGGAGCACCTCGACGAGGACACCGCGGCCGAGGTCATGCGCACCATCCACGACCAGACGTGGGACCGCTCGGTCCTCATGACCACCCATCGCCTCACGGACCTGACGGACTTCGACTGTATCCACGTCATTGAAGACGGAACCATCGTCTGCAGCGGCACGTTCGCCGAGTGCCTCATGGGCAGCGCATGGTTCCGTGAATCGGTGGAATGGCGTTTGGACAAAGCCCGCCTCGATTGAGCACCATGCGTACATGACCGAGCAACCGAGCAAGGCGCTGCTTGATGCGGTGCTGGACATCTCCAGTGGTGCGACCCTGCGGAGCACGCTGCA